>SCUG01000408.1 GCA_004297645.1 Saprospiraceae bacterium
CGACGATGCACTGGAGTGCATCGTCGTAATCTCCTTTTTCAAAATAAACAATGCCCATGTTTACGTAGAGGGTGGCCATGCCCTGCCGGTCGTTCACTTTTTTACAGAGGTCCAATTGGCTTTGCTGCCAGCGTATGCCGTCCTCGTACTTTCCGAGGTTCATGTAGGTGAGGCCGAGGGTGGCGACTATCTGGGAGTTGGAGGGTGAGTGTTTGTAGAGCTGCGCCAGTTGGATGCTGCGTATAAAATAGAGTTTGGCTTCTTCGTATTTGCCCTGACGGAAATACAAGGTTCCGAGGTTGCCAAACACCTTAGAAGTACCCCGGTTGTTATGGATGGAGCCGCAAAATGCGGCGGCAGTTTCGAGGAATTCGCCGGCTTCTTCGTAGTTGCCCTTTAGTATGAGCAGGTGGCCGAGCATGTTGTTTACCCGGCCGGACAACTCGCTGTTGGCGGTTTGCTGCACCACCGAAAGGGCTTCCCGGTAAATGTTCTCGCATTCCTCCCACTGGCCTATCAGTTCGAGGATGCCGCCTTTTTTCAACAAAATTTTAGCCCTCTCTTCCGGGTTTTCTTCGTGCGAAATGAGGAGGAGCAATTTATTGTAAAAATGGAGGGCCTGTTGATTTTGGAAATAGGCCCGCGCATAGTCGGCTGCTTTCAGCAGATAAGACCGCAACTTCGGTTCCACGCCGGCCTGTTCATAATGAAAGACGAGGTCCACGTAACGCTGCTCTAAGTTGCCGGCATACAGTTTTTCGATGGCTTCGGCGATGAGGCGATGCACCTCTTTGAGCCGGGTACCGAGCTGCATGTCGTAAACGGCTTCGCGCAGCAGGGTGTGCCGGAAAATGTACCGCAACTCATTCATCGCCTGCCAAATTTGCGCCCGCTCTGCCGTTTTCACCTGCTCTTTCAGCAGTGTCTTGGCGTTGCCATTTTCGCGAATAAGCTCTTCATTTCCCTTCATTACTTCCGCCAGTATGGGCAACTCGAATTCGCGCCCGATGACGGCTGCCGCTTTGATGGTTTCTTTGACCAAGCTGGAAAGCCGGTCTATTCTGGCAGTCAGCACCGCCTGAATGCTGTCGGAGAAGCCGACGTTTTTATCCCCCACGTGCCAGCCTTTTTTGCCATTTTTCAGGAGGCCCGCTTCCATGAAATACTCGAGCATTTGCTCGGCATAAAAGGGGTTGCCGTTGGTGGTGCGTTGCAGCAAGTCAATGAGACGGGGGGCAATGGTGCCACCGAGGCGCCCGGTGGCTAATGCCTCCAAGGCTTCCCGGCTGAGTATGTTTATATCCACCTCCATTTGCGGCAAGCCGTGTTTTTGCAAAACGGCCTCGTCGAACAGGTGGAGTTTGCGGCCTTCGTCGTCGTAGCGGGAGGTGACTAACAGAAAAACGGGATAGTCTTTGATGCGGCGGGCGAATTCATTCAAAAATTCTATGGAGTACACGTCGAACCAGTGCCCGTCTTCTAATTCGATGACTAAGGGTTGGAGCAAAGCCTCGGCCTGAAAGAAGGTGGTAAGCCCGGCGAGGATGCTCTGATAGCGGCCCTTGGCGTCGAGGTTTTCCCAAAAAGAATTCTTCGTTTTTAGCCCTACCAGCGCTGCCAGCACTGGCTTGGTGCGGATGATTTCCCGTTTGATGCGGTCCGATTCGGGGTGGTTCAGGTTGATGATTTCGTTGAGCAGCGCTTCGAATTGTTTTTCAAAATACACCAGGTTTTCTGCCGGGGTGTAGTCGGAGGATTGCTCAAAATAGCCTTTTAAAAACTTAGTGAAAGGATTGAAAGGCTTGCGCAAAATCTGGTCGCTTTGGCAGGTGAACCATCTAAACTGCTGATGCCGGCGCAACTGGTGGCGCAACTCGAAAGAGAGACGGGTTTTGCCGATGCCGGCTTCGCCGTAAACGTATGCGATGCCCGCCGCGGCGTGCTGGAAAACCGACATCCCGAAGTTTGCCAGCCGCTGCAATTCCTGCTGACGGCCTACCATCGAGCCTTCGAAATTCTGCCGCCGCTGGGCATTCCTGCCAACGAGTTGGTACGTCGGGATTTTTTCTTTCAGGCCCTTGTATGTCATGTCCCCTTTGTACTGAAAACGGAAATGGCGGCTCTTCTGAACCTCGGCATCCACCAGTACCTCGCCCCATCCGGCACGCATCATGGCCCTTGCGGCGATGTTCACTTTGTTGCCCACGGCGGCGTACTGGCAACGCTCTTTACCTCCCACAATGCCAGTATAGGCGATGCCGCTGCCGATGCCTGCTTTAAAGTTCAGACCACCCGACAACTGCAACGGCAGGAGGTCTTCCTGCACAGCGGCCACAAATTCCAGCGCCCGCTCAACGTTGTTTTCGAAAGAAACGGGTGCCCCGAAAAAGGCCACGAGCACACCCCCTTTATCGCTGAAATCTATCTCTTTGAAATAACCGCTAAAGTTGTCGATGTGGTCGAGAACGATGTGGGCAAATTGGTCGAGCAACTCATGGGTTTCCACCCCCTCGAATGCCATGAACACCGATACCACCGTGCGGAACTCCCCACCCTGGTTGAATTCGAGAACGGCCTCCGGTAAAAAAACGGCGGCCACCTTGCGTTGCAATGGTGGCAAAGGTTTAGGCGTTTGTTTTTGTGCCAAAGGCAGCACAATTGGCTGCTCTACGCGGAAGAATCCCGCCGGCTCTAAAGGATGTAATTTCACCGAAACGGACAGCCGGTGGGTGAAGGCCCTGTCCGTGATGATTTCATGTTGCTTTGCCAGGCCCTGGCTGTCGGAGCAGCCTTTGATGGCAGGGCCGCGGAAATAAAATGATTTGCGCTCGCCACCGGCGATGCCCCATTCCACCCGGCCACACGACAAGCCGACTTTGATGCTTATCTCGAATTCCCTAAAACCTTTGGAGGCTTCGTCGAGCAACTCAAACTGACGCTGCGCCAATGCCAGCACTTCATCCGCTCCGCAATCGCATTCTTCAAGAGAAAAAATGGCGATGAAGGCATCACCTGCAAAGTAGGGGATGAAGCCACCGTGCTCATAGACCATGCCTACCATCGGCTCGAAAATGGCGTTGAGAATTTCCGACAGCCGCTCGGCCCCTTCCCGGCCCTGCTGCATCAATGTTTCTGTCAGCCAGGTGAAGCCGGACATGTCCACAAACATGGTACAAGCATCGAAGTTGCCATGCCACTCATTGGCCAGAAATTTTTGTTGTATGAAATGTGGAATAAGGTTTTTCACCAGCGGCAGATTGGTTGTCTTTTTCTTTTGGCAGATTGGCCCGAAAGTCCGGATTTGCAAATTAAAGGGTTAATTATGAATTGCGGCGAGTCCCCGTCAATAACTTTGCGCGGAGCCACTTTCGGGCGTTCCAATTGCCCATGATTCGGGTAAGAGCTTGTTTGGGTTTTGGGTTTTGAGCGAAAAATTGACAACTTTTTGGAGGTTCAAAATTGAATGGCAGTTCTTCGAGTGGCCGGGTTTTGAACCCGGCGGTTTCCCACTCAAACCACCGGGTTCAAAACCCGGCCGCTCGAAAATACCAGCCCTTTTGAGGGGATACTTCATTCAGATAAACCGGGAGAGGGGAAGTTGAAATTACAATTGTGTTCTTTGACAGGAGGGCAAGCCCTAAGGCTTCTCCAAAACCCCCATCCCGAAGAGTGCAAAATCGTACTTCACGGGGTCATGGGGGTCGAGCTGGCGGAGGCGGGCGGTCAGTTCCAGCACGGCCTGCCAGTCCGTCTGTTTTCTTTTCAGCAGGCCAAGGCTGCGGGCCACACGGTCCACATGGACGTCGAGCGGGATGAGCAATTGGGCGGGATGGATGTTCTTCCAAAGCCCGAAATCCACGCCTTGGCCATCGTGCCGCACCATCCAACGGAGGAACATGTTGAGGCGTTTGCAGGAGGAGTTTCTTTCGGGCGTTGCCACGTGCTTGTGGGTGCGGGCCGGCGTATGCGGCAGGGAAAAGAACAGCCGGTGAAAGCCTGCCAGAGCAGGGCCTGTGTGTTCACTGGCGGAGTTTAGGTTTTTCGAAAAAGCAACTTCCAGCGAGGTGTGATTCCGGTAAAACCATTGGAAAAACTCCAGAAAATAAAGCGTATCGGTGGGCTGGAATGTGCGGTGTTTAAAATCGAGAAACGCCGCCCGGTCTTTTTCGCTGTGATTTAAAATGAAGTCGTGCGGGGCATCGCCCATGAGTTGGAGGAGTTCAGTTGCTTTGGCGATGATGGTATCCCGCCGCCCCCAGGCGAGCATGGCCGTCCAAAAGCCTGCGATTTCTATGTCCTGCAATTTGGTGAAGCGATGGGGGATGCTGATGGGGTCGGATTCGATGAAGGCTGGGCTGTTGTACATCGCGACTCGTTCGTCCAGAAGTGCTTTAATGGAGGGGGGCATAAAAATTATTTTGTTAACAGCACAGCAAAACAATAAAACGCTGCGTTCTGATTTTCGAAAAGACTTTCCACCATTACGTCCGCTGAATTATTACCAACCAGAATTATGACCGCCACACTCACTTACACCCTCGTTCTCGCCGCTATTTATTTTGGTATCAAAGCCATAGAAACTCTCGAGCACAAGTCATAAGCCCAATCGCCTTTGTCACCTTTTCTTGTACAGGCCAAACTTAGCCAAACCTAAGCGTTGGAGGAAATGGGAAACCGACACCCTCATCACGCCCAACCCGTATTTCATGCTCCGCCGGAAATTGATGGATGACGCCTCCTCGAAGTATTTCGTGGGGCAGGTAACCTCGCCTATGTGGAAGCCCGCATAAACTATTTGCGACAGCATCTCATTGTCGAAGACAAAATCATCGGAATTTTCATTGAAATTAATGGCCAGCAACACCTCGCGGCTAAACGCCCGGTACCCCGTGTGGTATTCCGACAATTTGTAGTTGATGAGCAGATTTTGAAAGAGAGTGAGCAGGCGGTTGAAGATGTATTTGTACAAAGGCATGCCGCCACGCAGCGCCCCTTTGCCCAAAATGCGGCTGCCGAGTACCACCGGATAAAGCCCCTCGCCGATGATGTTGACGAACGAAGGTATCAACTTCGGGGTGTATTGATAGTCGGGGTGCAACATGATGACGATATCGCCGCCGAGTTCCAGTGCTTTGTTGTACAATGATTTCTGGTTGCCGCCATAGCCTTTGTTATCTTCGTGCTCGATGACGTGTCCGATGCCCAATTTCCGGGCCATCGCCACCGTGTTGTCGGGGCTGGCGTCGTCGCAGAGGATGACCTCGTCCACCAGCGGAAAGGGTATCTCGGCATAGGTCTTCTCCAGCGTCAGGGCTGCATTGTATGCAGGGAGAACAACGATAACTTTTTTACCTTTATACATTCGATTCAAAACTTGGTGGGCAAAGATATGAACGCAACAGCAAAAACAATGACGACCCGGCTCTTCACCATTTCCCTGCTATCTGGCCTTCTGTGGGCTTCGTGCCAAAACCCGGCTCCATCTCCGGCTTCGTCGCAGGCTACGGCCACAAGCGGTTGGGCCATGACCGGCTTCGAGCGCGTGGATGAGAGCAACCCGGTGCTCGGCCCCGGCGATGGCACCTTCCTTTGCCCCATCCGGCAGGAGGTGGTAAAATGGGAAGAAAAAGACGTGTTCAACCCCGCCGCCGTGGTGCGAGGCGGGAAGGTACACCTGATTTACCGGGCCGAAGATGCGGTAGGTAAATACGCCGGTACCTCCCGGCTCGGGTTGGCCATCAGCGAAGACGGGCTTCATTTCACCCGGACGGCTGAGCCTGTTTTTTATCCCGCCCATGACAGCATGAAAATTTACGAATGGGAAGGTGGCGTGGAAGACCCCCGCCTTGTGGAGTCAGAAGACGGGCACTACGTGATGACCTATACCGCGTATGATGGGAAGACGGCCCGGCTGTGCCTGGCCAGCTCTTCTGACCTGCGCCACTGGGAGAAACACGGCCTCGTGCTCGGCGGCAGCAAATACCGGGACACCTGGTCGAAGTCGGGAGCCATCGTTTGCCGCAGAGAAGGCAGCCGTTTAATAGCCACCCCCATCGCTGGCAAATACTGGATGTATTGGGGTGATACCTATATTTTCGCGGCCACCTCCAGTGATTTGATTCACTGGCAACCCTTGGAAAACAACGCCGGAGAACTATTGAAAATCTTCGGCCCCCGGCCCGGCAAGTTCGACTGCCAGTTGGTGGAGCCGGGGCCGCCACCTTTGCTCACGAAAGACGGCATCGTTTTAATCTACAACAGCCGCAACCTCGACACCGGCGGCGACCTCCAATTGCCGCCGGGCACCTATGCCGCCGGACAGGTATTGCTCGACAAAAACAATCCGGAAAAAGTGCTCAGCCGCCCCGGCGATTATTTTTTTAAACCCGAAAAAGATTACGAGATCACCGGGCAGGTTGGCAACGTCTGTTTTTTGGAAGCACTCATACCTTTCCGGGGGCAGTGGTTCCTTTATTATGGAACGGCCGACAGCAAAATCGCCGTGGCGGTAAAAAAGATAGAGGGACAATAGTCACCGTGGCAGGTCTTTTCATGGCAATTTTTTTGCAAACTTTTATTAATTAGGCTTTAACTTTGCCTTGGCGAAACCGAACATTCAAAGAGAAACCTTGTTACTCCACTTTAAGAGCATCCTGAAATATCCCTTATAACTAAGAGCTAAACATCTCATTCTTACCTTTCAAGGGATTGATTTTATTACAACTTGTATCCGGCTGGTAATTGACAAAAAAAGCTGTTGCGCCAATTGTTTAAGAAACAATGGAACGCAGCCTGTCGCTGATAATTGAAAATCCCCAATTGCAGGGGTTTACAGCACCGGGAAGATTCTGTAACTTGCAGTTTGTTACAGTCTTTTCAGAATTCGATTTTTTTCACCTGCCCCCAGAGTTAGTTTCATGGTGTAGCCGGGGAAAATGTAAAAGTATAATCATTGGAAAGTACGATCTAAGGATGTGCTGTAACCATTGCCTCCGCCACCAGCTCTTCGGGTATTCGCAAAAAAAAATGAACGTATCTTGAAAACAACTTTACACCTCCGTTTTCTTTTCCTCTCGTTTTGCCTTATCGCGGCGGTAGCCGTTCAGGGGCAAGATATTCATTTCTCCCAGTTTTACCATTCGCCGCTCACCCTCAACCCTGCGCTCACTGGGGTGTCGAAAGGTGACGTCAGGCTGGCCACCATTTACCGCAGCCAGTGGGAAGTGGCACGCTCCCCATACAAGACCATTTATGCGGCAGCCGAAAAGAAATTTTACAACATAGCCCATGAAACCTGGTGGTTTAGTGGCGGCTTGCAATTGTTCTACGACCGCACCGGCGATGCCAATGCTGACAATGCAAACGTGGCACTAACAGGCTCCTACACCCGCATGCTCGACAAAGAAAACTTCCTCAGCATTGGGTTGGCCGCAGGGTTCGGCCAACGCCAGTTTAAGTTTGGGCCGCTCTCTTTCGACAGCCAATGGAATGGCGATATTTTCGACCCAAACCGCCCCACGTTCGAAAATTTCGACGACACCAATATCACATACCCCGACTTTGGCATCGGAATCAACTGGCGGGGCCAAAAAACGAAAACCCGCTCGAAGCTGGATGTAGGTGTTGGAGCCTTTCACTTCAATCGCCCAAACCAAAGTTTTCAAAGCAACGACAAGAGCCAGTTGCCCACCCGGTGGAGCCTCTACATGATGCCCACCGTACAGGTGGCCGCAAAATTCGACATCGCCGGGTATGGTACAGTTCAGATTCAGGACTCCTACCTCGAAGCCATCGGTGGCGCTGCGGGCAAATTGCACCTGAATACCAATAAAGCAAAAGAGGTGGCTTTGCAGCTTGGTTTCGAATATCGTTTCAATGCCATCGGCGACGCTTTCATTCCGGCAGCGGAGATACATTATCACGACTGGATGGTGGGGCTGAGCTGGGATGTGAACATCTCCGGTTTTTCGGCCGCCACCAACAGGAATGGCGGGCCGGAAATCGCTATCCGGTACATCTTTCACAAAGTGTACCCATTGAAAACTTTCAAAGCCTGTCCGTTGATTTGACGCGAGCATCGCTGCATAATTTTGCCCCAAAACCTGTTGAGACCCCAACAGCCCAGATAACACCGCTGAAAACCACGATGATTTTGAAAAATAGCCCTATGAAGAAGATCTCCATTCCCTCCATCTTACTCATCATTTTTGCTTCTGCTCTGAACGGGCAGACCGCGCATCAGTATGTCAAAGCGGCGGACGAGGAGTTTGCCGATGAGAATTATTATTCCGCCATGAAGCATTACCAGGAGGCCATTTCCATCAATGGTGAAAAGCCCGATATGCTATTCAAATATGCCGAAGCAGCAAGGATGTTTGCATCGTACACTTTCGCTGACACCGCATACACCAAGGTGCTGGCGAGCAAAAAAGCCGATGATTACCCGCTGGCAAAATACTGGTTGGCTGTGGTAAAAAAGAAGCAGGGCAAATATGAAGAGTCACAAGCGCTGTTCAATGATTTCATCAAGAGCAAATCCGAATCAGTGGATGCCGCATACTTCCTCCAGGCCGGAGAGGAAATAAAAGCACTGAACTGGGCCATCGGAGAGATAAAGCTATCCGATGAAAATGTGACGGTGGAGCCTCTCGATTCCGCCATCAACTCGCCATACTCCGAGTTTGCGCCAGCCATTCAGGAAGACGGGATTTACTTTTCAAGCCAGAATTTCGAGCGGGAATTGACGAAGGGCATGCCACCGCGCCATATCTCTCAAATTTTGAAAAGAAAAGCAAAAGGCTACCCTGTGGAGCCTCTTCCCATCAACGAGGAGTTGCGGCACACCGCAAACCTTGCATTTAATGGCAACAGCACCCGCGTATATTACACCCTGTGCGACTACGTGGGCGAAACGGCTGCGCTGCGTTGCGAAATTTATTTCCGCAACATTGATGCTAATGGCAACTTCGGCGAAGCACAACGCCTGCCTAACGACATCAACACCCCCGGCTACACCGCCACCCAACCCAATATTGGCACAGACCCCGCAATGAAGGTGGACAAACTTTACTTTACCTCCGATAAGCCCGGCGGAAAAGGCGGTTTGGACATCTGGAGTTGCACCGTATTCAAAGATGGTACCTTTGACAAATCCTTCAACTTTGAACCCGTCAATACAAGTGGGAACGAAGTCACACCCTTTTTTCACAACCCCAGCCGCACCCTGTATTTCAGCTCCGATGACAGGCAGGGATTCGGAGGTTTCGACATTTACAAAATAGCCCAACGCGGCGATGCATGGCAGGAAGTGGAGCACATCCCGGCCCCTTATAATAGCAGTTACGACGACACGTATTTCTGGTTAAACGAGGGGCAAACAAAAGGCTATTTTGCCTCCAGCCGACTGGGCAGCCAGGTGTTGGAGCCAGAGTTCGAAGCCTGCTGCAACGACCTGTACTCATTCACCGTTCAGGTGCTGGATCTCGATGTTTTCACTTTTAATAAGCGCAACGAGGCTCCATTGCCAGGCGTAACACTCGAACTGTTTGAAATTACTAAAGATGGCGGCTTTCCGCTGAAATCCGTCACCAATTCCGATGGCAACAACTTCCATTTTGAATTAAAAAAAGGCAGCAGGTACGCCGTGCTGGCCTCAAAGGAAAATTTCCTTCCATTAAGCGATACCATTGATATGACCGTTCCTGCCAACAACGGGCAGCGCAACATTGCGCGCAACCTATACCTTGTGCCTGCTACCGTGGACCTGAATGTTTCCACTTATAACAAGCGCACGATGAACCCCCTAAAAGGCGTAGAAGTGCGCCTCGCTGTGGATGGGCAGGAGGTCAATTTTCAGCAAAATAAGGAAAGTAACGAAGTAGCATTTGTTCTCGACCGCGGCCAGCTTTACGAATTGATAGGTTCCAAAGTCGCCTATTTTTCCGACACGGCCTACATAGACCTGCGCACCGACGTGAGCAGCACTATTATCAACGAAGACCTGCTGCTCAGGCCCAAGGAGATGGAAGATTATCCGCCATTGGTTATTTATTTCGACAATGATTACCCAGACCCAAAATCCACAAAAACCATCACCGGAAAGAGTTATGAAGAAACATGGGAAGCCTATATGGCGCAAAAGGAAAGATTCCAACGGGAATATGTAAAGACCCTCGTAGGGCAAGACAGTTTCGTGGCCGCCCGGCGCATTGATGCTTTTTTTAGCCGGGAGGTCAACAACGGCTACGAAAGCTTGAAGGTTTTTTCGGAGAGCGTTTTGAGTGCCCTTGAAGACGGCGGGTTCAAAGTTGAACTGATCATCCAGGGATTCGCCAGCCCGAGGGCCAGCGAAGACTATAATTACAACCTCTCGCAACGCCGTTCCGATTGCCTGAAAAACCATTTTGAAACCTGGCGTGGTGGCATCCTCAAATCTTATATTGACCGGAGCCTGCTTGTGATAAAGGTAGTCGGCTACGGCGAAAAACTTGCCTCCCAATACATCAGCGACCGTCTTGACGACGAGCGGGGAAGTATCTATTCCATTACGGCCTCCTCCGAAAGAAAAGTAGCCATCATTGGCGCGCGGAGGGTGGCTGATAACTAATTTTAATACAATTGCATCATGAATATACCTACGCCAATTTTGAAAAGATATTTACTGGTATCATTCTGGACCCTTTGGGGATTTTTCGCTTCAGTGCCGGTTTTTGCCTCCCATATTATCGGCGGCGAACTAAGTTATCAGCGGCTGAGCGGCAATACGTTCAGAATCACGATGGACATTTACCGGGATTGTTACCATGGGATACCCTGGTTTGATACCCCGGCTCACCTTGCCATTTTTGATGAAAACGGCAACCCGGTTCCAAATATCCCTGCATCCATCCTCAATATACAGCCCATTTACTCCGATACCATCCCCAATAATATCCTGAGCGACCCCTGCCTTTTCCCGCCCGATACTGTTTGTGTCGAACATGCCCGCTATCAGACGGATGTAGTACTGAACGGCCCGGGAGGATTCTATGTAGTTTATCAGCGGTGTTGCCGCAACCAGTCTGTGTCGAATATATTCAACCCCTCCGAGTCCGGTGCCACCTACTGGATATACATATCCCCTCATGCCAAAGAGGTAAACAACAGCAGCCCTACATTTAGCAACGGGAGCAACAATGGCCTGCCACCCGTGTATGTTTGCGTCAATAAGCCGCTTGCCAATCCACATGCTGCCTACGACGCCGACGGGGATAGCTTAGTGTACAAATTTTATACACCGTTCTTAGGGGCCTCGTTCGACGATCCTCAACCTCATTTTGGCAACCCGCCTTATGGCGTGGGGGAAATTGTGCCACCCCCATACGATACCGTTACCTGGATTGACCCACCCTACAACCTCGACAGCCTTTTGGGGCCCAGCCCTATCGGCGAGCTTGAAATAGACCAGCATACCGGGTTCATTACAGGATTCCCCATTATTTCAGGGCAGTTCGTCATCGGTGTAAGTGTGGAAGAATATAGGAACGACACCTTGCTCTCGATAATCCGGCGCGACTTCCAGTACAACGTCGGCGCCTGTGACACCATCATCGCAACCATCGTGGCTCCCGACGCACAATGCGATGAACTGACAGTTAACTTCGGCAACGCTACGGCTGTCGCCCAGCATTGGGAATGGTATTTCGACTGGCCCGGCACCACGCTTTTTTCAAATGAAAAGAAACCCACCTTTACCTTCCCCGATACCGGCAGCTATACCGTTGCCTTGATTGCCCAGCCGGGTAGCCAATGTGTGGATACCAGCTACGCCGAAATATTTCTCCAATACAATTCTCTGACGGCGGATTTCTCTGTGCAGACTTTTGACTGCACCAACCAGAGCGCCTTGCTTTTGCAGGATTTGTCGGTGGACAATGTATCACCTCCCAGCCAATGGCTTTGGACAGTGAGTTACAATTCCATCACGCTGACTTCAACAGAACAAAACCCGGTCTTTCAGGTACCCAACCCCTCCTCCGGCACCGTTACCCTCGTGGTGCAATCGCTCAATGGGTGCGAGCAAACGAAGACCCTCAATTTTGAAACCGGCGGCAACAACCCCATAGACGTATTGCACACCGTGCAGAATTGCCTCGGTGAACCGGCAGAACTAAACCCCAACGGGCCAACGACCGGCTTCACTTATTCGTGGGGAGCGCCAGTACCGCCCGGCCAGCAACATCTTCCCAACCCCATCGTAACACCCTTGCAAAACACCACCTATCCGGTGACCATCACCGGGTACAACGGGCTTTGCCAGTCCACCGGCAGTGTGACGGTAGAAGTGAACCCAACTCCCGTGCTGGCTTTCGTACCCGACACCGATTGCGATGCCCATGTGGTGCATTTTGTCAACCAAAGTCAAAACGCCCCGTCGGGTTACCTGTGGAATTTCGGCGACCCAGCCACCAATCTTGACATATCTACCCTGGCCAACCCCACTTACACCTACCCCGGCTATGGCACGTACACCGTCACCCTGATGACTGCCACGAATTCGCTTTGCAAGGACACGATTTCGCAAACCATCACTTTGACGGAGAAAATTCTGGAGGCGGGGTTTGGATTCGATTATTCCAACTGCAACGAGACTTCGGTTGACATTCAGTTTTTTGACGAAACCGTCAACAACCAGTTCAACACCGTCGAATGGGATTGGATATTCAGTGGTATTTTTAACGGCACCTCCACCCAACAAAACCCGTCCATCCTCGTGACGCAGGAAGGCACGCTGAACGTCACACTGACCGTAACCACCGGTGAAGATTGCGTCTCCGCTACTGCTCCGCAAAGCTTAGAAATTGCATTCACCCAACTGCCCGGCATTATTGACAACCAGGAACTTCTCGGCTGCCTCAACGGCGGCGTGACGCTCAACCCCGGCGGCAACCCCGCCTACCAATATCTTTGGTCGCCCGCAACCGGACTGAGTTGCACCACCTGCCCCAGCCCGTTGGCCAACCCCAACCAAACGACGACTTATACCGTTCAGATTTTGAACTTCTCGGCCGACACCTGCGAAATCACGCGCCATGTGACCGTAATCGTGCCCGGCGACGTGAACCTCGTGACCAGCGGCGACGTGCTGACCTGCGACGAACAGGCCACCCTCACAGCGGCGACGTCCCTCCAGCCAGTTGCGCTGGCCTGGTTTAAAAATGGCATTCAGGTGGGCAGCGGACCCACGCTCACCGTCATCGTTTCGGGAGAAACGGATTACGTGGTAGTGGCCACCGATGCGGAGGGCTGCCAATACCCCGACACCGTAACCGTGGCGGGAGGGCCGGTGAACATGGAAACCTCCAGCGACCAGATTTTTTGCTCCAATGAAGCCCTCGATGTGTTTGCCATGAACCTCGACTCGAATGACATCCTGAGCTACCAATGGACCCCCGCAGCCAGCATCAACGGACCTGCCGATGTGCCCAATCCCGACGTGATAGAAACGCCGGGCGAGCAGATGCTATACGTCGAAGCCGTCAACCAGTTTGGCTGCGCCAAACAAGATAGCGTGTACATCGCGGTGGTGGATGAAAACATCCAACTCGCATTCAGCAGCCAGGTGGGGTGCAGCGGCAGCGAGGTGGATTTCACCAACCTCAGCATCAACGCGTACAACTTCGTCTGGAATTTCGGCGACCCCACCACCACGGATGATGTATCGAATGCCGTGAACCCCTTCTACACCTATCCCGACACAGGCACCTACACCGTTTCGCTGACCGTAGGGTTCGAGGTGTCCTGCACCGATACCTTTTACCAGAACGTCGTCATTGTGGCACCTGACTTCATCCCCGATTTCACTTATGAATACGTGGGCTGCGACGTGGACAGCATCGAGGTGCAGTTTCACGATACCTCCATAAATTTCCTCAACAATACGAGCAGTTGGTATTGGGAAACCAGCACGAATAAAACGGCAACCATTCCAGACCCGGTTTTCACGATATATCCGGGCGAAGACTTCTTCATTTCGCTGACCATCGGCACCCCGAACGGTTGCCAAGGCTCGGTGCAAAAAGAGATTAAGCTGGAGTTTATTCAACTCAACCTCTCAGATACCATCGTGATATGCCAGGGTGATACCACTGCGCTGAATCCTGTGGGCAATTTCATCTACGAATACCACTGGACCCCAGAAATAAACATCAGCGACCCGAACACCCCAAACCCACTGGTTTGGCCGGCTCAGACGACCACCTATACCGTGGACATCACGAATTTCGCCCCAGACACCTGCTCGCTCACCCGAAGCGTGACGGTTTTTGTCCCTCAAAAAATAGTAGTGGAAGCCAGCGACGATACCTTTACCTGCGGCAACCCCGTCACGGTAAGTGCAAATTCAAACGTTTACCCAACTCTTTACAAATGGATAGCCTCCCCTGGCGGTGCCACCGGCAGCCTGCCCATACTGACCGTCACACCTCCCGTTGATACGTGGTACACAGTGACAGGCACCGACCAATACAACTGCACTGACACCGCCGCCGTTTTCATCGCCAACGAATCGGTGGACATGGACTTTGCCAGCGCTCCGGCAGAATGCCCGGAAGAAGAAATACAACTGACGGCTACCAACAACATAGCTGACCACGACTTGGAGTATATCTGGCAGGCAACGCCACCCGGCCAGATTATCCCGCCCGCCAATACCCCAACCGTAACAGTACTGACACCCCCCGCCGGGCAAACGGCTACTTATTCCGTCACGGCCACCAACCAGTTTGGCTGCACGGCATCGCAGGCGGAGAACATCAGCAGCTACGATTTCGTGCCCACCGTGATGCCGGATGTTTTGGCTTGCGCCAACGTGCCCACCCAGCTTAATCCTGGCGCCAGCACTGCCTTCAATTACTCATGGTCACCGGCTGTGGGTTTGAGCTGCACGGACTGCCCCAACCCGATGGTGAACGTAGCACAACCGGCGAATTACAGCGTGACGGTCACTGATAGTTTCGGCTCCGAGCTTTGTGCAAAAGTCATAGATGTGGTAGTTTTCGTGCCGCCTGTCATCGCCATCACCGAAACGGTGGACACGTTCACCTGCGGTGAACCCATCGTGATTTCGGCGCAGGCCAATGTGCCCGCCACGCTTGCCTGGTTCGACGGGCAGAGCAACCCGCTCGGCGCAGGTGCTACGCTCACCGTGAACCCGCAGACCGAAGAGACTTATCTCGTGGTGGCCACGGATGGCTTTGAATGTACCGCCTCCGATACGGTCGTTGTTTCCAACAACCAGCTCGACATCGTACTCGACGGCAACGGCGTCATAGACACCTGCCCCATGCCGTCGTACAACATTTGCATCACCAACCTCGACCCCGCTGATATTCTGACCTTCGAATGGACGGCCACCAACGGCGGCACCATTCTCAGCGGCGGCGATACTGCCTGCCCGGAAGTGACGGCACCGCAGGGTGTGACCGCTATATTTTCTGCCAATGTCAGCAGCCAATGGGGCTGCACAACCACAGAACAATACGACGTAACGACCTATACTTTCAACCCGGTCATCCGGGATGTCATCACCATTTGCCCCGGCGTACTTACACCCATCAACCCCGATGTGGGCGTCACCGGTTACAGCTATTCCTGGATGCCGCAAACCGGGCTGGACTGTTACGACTGCCCCAACCCGCAGGCCACCTTATTTGAAGACCAGATTTACACCGTCTATGTCCAGGGGTTTAATGGCGCTGATACCTGCTCCATCGCCCAAACCGTGCAGGTAAAGGTCAACCCACTCATTGACCTGCAAACTTCGCCACCCGATACCTCCATCTGCGAGCCGGTGGATGTGACGCTTGCAGCGCTGAGTAACTCCGGCATTATCACTGAATACGCGTGGTACGACGAGGCGGGGAACCCCATTGGCAATAGCAGCGGGATCACCATCACACCCGAAGCTACGGAGGTGTATTATGTCACCGCCACCGATACCCTCGGATGCAGGGATACAGCCCAGGTGAACATCTATGCCTACCCTATCGATATTAGCTTAGGCGACCGCTATAATTTCTGTGTGGAAGATGCACCGCTGACCATTGAACTGGTAAACAACGCCCCCGCTCAGGACCTCACCGTCTCATGGCAACCCGCAGAGTACATTGAGGAAGTGTTGGCAAATGGCAGCATTATCGTTGTCAATATCCCCGATACCACGGTTTTCACAGCCCAAATCACCAACCAGTTCGGCTGCACCGCAACCAGCAGCATGACGGTCTATTATTTTGACATCGAGCTTACGTTAGATGAAATCACAGCTTCGGAAGACACCATCATTTTTCACTCCGGCGAGTTCTCACAACTGAACATCAATTACGACCCCACCTACAGCTACCATTGGGAGCCGGCGGCTGGTCTCGACAACCCCGCCATTCACGACCCCATCGCCATTCCGGAAGTGACGACTACCTATACCGTCACGGTTATAGATGAGGGTGGGTGCATGGCTACGCGGGAGATTACCATTTACGTCATCAACCCGGAATGCAGGGAGCCGAACATTTTCATTCCGAACGCATTCACGCCGAATGGCGACGGCCACAACGACGTGCTGTACGTTCGCGCCAACATCCTCGAATCCCTGGAATTTGCAGTGTACAACCGCTGGGGACAGAAGGTCTTTGAAACGACGGACCAAAGCACCGGCTGGGACGGTACCTTCAAAGGCAAGCTGCTGACCCCCGACACCTACGGTTTCTATGTCAAAGGGAAGTGCTACAACGGGGAGGAATATTTCAAAAAAGGCAACATTCTGCTCCTCCGATAAAAACAGGTGAGAGGTGACGGGCCATCGTCACCTCTCATTTCTCATCTTCCATTTTTATTGGATACTGGGTCAAATGGGTGGAGAAACATTGCCAAGTGACCGGGTGACTTTGAGTCCCCCGTTCACTATCCAACCGCTTTGACCCACTACCCGTTTACCCTCTTGCTTGTTCCCGTCAATCGAAGGAGGAGGATTCCCCGGTAAAGTTTTCCAAGTTAATTTTTGACCAATCCTTAGTAACGTGTTCGAAATAAGATGTTCTTTTTGAGGCCGCCTCCGGCGGCCACAAAAAGAACAAGGGTGTGTTTTTTCGGCGGCGAAGCCGCCGAAAAAACACACATCTTATTTTGGGCACGTTACTTAGTTTTGCAGCAGTAAAATGCGGCCCGGTTTAAGAAGCGCAGGGCGGATCACGACGCATGGCTCATCCCGGCCTGCCGGAAAATCACAAAAACAAATGAAAGTCACCGATTATTTTGCGAATGCCCAGGGGCAAACCCTTGTTTCCTTTGAAATATTGCCACCGCTGAAAGGCGGCGGCATGTCGGCAATTTTCGAAACCCTCGACCCACTGATGGAGTTCAAACCTCCATTTATTGACGTCACCTACCACCGCGAGGAGTTTGTTTATAAAAAGATGCCGAGTGGCTATTTTGAAAAAATAGCCATCCGCAAACGCCCCGGAACGGTGGGGATTTGCGCCGCCATCATGCACCGGTACGGCGTGGATGCTGTGCCACACCTGATATGTGGGGGGTTTACGAAAGAGGAAACTGAAAACGCACTGATAGACCTCAACTTTCTCAACATCAACAACGTGCTCGCACTGCGAGGCGACGCCCAGGGTTTCGACGACAAGTTCATTCCGGAGCCGGGAGGCAGCAAATTCGCCCTCGAATTGGTGAAGCAAATCGTGGATATGAACCACGGAAAATACCTCGACGACAACATCGAGAATGGCGCAAAAACAGATTTTAGCATCGGTATCGCTGGCTACCCGGAGAAGCATTTTGAAGCGCCCAACCTGCAATTGGACCTGGAATTTGCGAAAGCCAAAGTAGATGCCGGCGCAGACTACATTGTCACCCAAATGTTTTTTGACAACAAAAAATTCTTCAACTACGTGGCCGAATGCCGCAAGGC
>SCUG01000409.1 GCA_004297645.1 Saprospiraceae bacterium
GTCCATAATTTCAAAACCAGAAGGGCAGGCTGGTTTTTTTCAGATAGAAGGCAGGTACTTCAATATTTTCCCTGTCAACAGTACAACAAGCCTCCTGAAAGAATTCGATTTGGCCCACCTTCCCAATGAGGGTTGCTCATTGGATGGAGCGGAAGCGCTCCCAAGGGAAACCGACTGGTGCGAACCAGCGGACAACGATTGTTTCGCTGAAATCAACTTACTTGCATTGATTACACCGGATGTCCTGACCTGGTTCAATGCGCAGGCAAACCAAGGGCAGGCATTGCTCACCATTTTTCAAGGCCTTGCATCTATCAACCTTGCTTTTGCAAACAGCGGGATATTCAACAAAAATGTGCGGATTCGCATGGAGGTATTCAATTTTAATGGTTTTGATAGTCTCCTTAACATTCTTGACGACCTTAACAACGACCTTCCCGCACAGGCGGGGCCAATCAGGGAACAGCGGCAGGCAGATGTAGTGATAATGCTTACAAGCATGGATTACCCCGGCATTGCAGGTGCCGCCATCAACCCATCTGGGCCTGGATGCCCTTCAGACGATTGTTCCTATGCCATAGTTGAAATTCAGTCCATGGCTGGCCCCCGGTTTACCTTCGCCCATGAATTTGCGCACCTTCTCCATGCCAACCACAATCGGACCGCCAATTGTAGTGCGGCAGGGGTCTGTGGAGACAACAATGAAAACATTTGTGCTCATGCCTTGGTATTCAACGGGGTCGGCGGAGCAGAGCACCGTACCATTCTGGCAAGGATGACCGAGCCAGGGGCTGTCAGAATCCCCCATTATTCCAACCCTGACATAAATTTTGATGGCGTGGCAACGGGGGACGAAGACAATGACAACGCAAGAATCATGATGAACACGGCCTGTTATGTGTCGGGGTACAATACCGCAGACTGGACAGTGGGGATTTCCGGGTCTACAAAATGGTGCTCAAGCCAACCATCGCACACCTTGACCGCAGCAGTTAGCCCACCGACACCCGGATGGGGATATCCCGGCAACCCTCCCTACCAATATGAATGGCGTTGGAGCTGTTCACCGACTTTTGTAACCAGTCAATTTCTTTCCAACCAATGGAGCGTAACACTGACAAATCCCTTGTTATGCGGAGGTGATGAAATTTGGGTTCGGCTTACCGTGACATCCTCAGACGGGGCGGTAAGGGTGAGGAACAGGCCTGTTGTGGTGGTGGACTGCCCAAATTTTGGTGGGGAAACAGGGGATAGGTCAATCGACCCGGCAGGGAGCAGAAAGGGCAATATCTCTATATCCCCCAACCCGGTATCCGATATGTTAGAAATATCCGTAGATAACGACGATGTACAAACGGCTGATGTGGTTGTTCTGGACAACTTGGGACATGTTGTAAAACATATGGTACCAAAAGAGAGGGGAACGGTTATTATAGAAACCAATGACCTTCCCTCCGGGATTTATTTTGTCCTCGTGAGAAAATCTTCCAAAACTGAAGCTCATAAAATTATCGTTCAACATTAGGGGCAATTTAAGCAGAAAAGGAGGTAAAAATGGTTTGCCCCCTTTTCTTGTTTAAAGTTCGAACAAAAAAATGCTTATGAAAAGGATATTCTTAATACTGGCAATACTTACCGTTTTAGGTTCGTGCAAAAAAGACGACGATATCAGGTTGACAAAATTCTACCCTGGCCCACAGGATACCGGCTGGGCGACAGCCAGGCGCTACGGCGAAAAATGGGAGGCCACCGCCTTTGCCCGGCGATACCAGAATTACATCGGTATTGACTTCAATACCTTCACCGAGGATGGAATACTCCGCGAGGCAATGGCATTAAATGAAATTCCTCTTAAAATCGGTAAATACCAAATAAAGGGACAAATCGGAGAGTATGATGAATATGTAGGTTCGAATTTCGGTTTGGTGAGCAGCGACGGAGATGTCTTCGGCCCGCTCTATCTACATGATGATAATTCGATAGGATTTCTTGAGCTGACAATGGTGGATACAATTTTGAAAAAGGTTGCCGGGAAATTCGATACTGTTGCATTTGTCATTATGGGTGAAGGCGGTGAGGATAAATACCCCCGAAAAGTGAAATTTGAGGATGGGGAATTTGAAATGGATATAATAGAATAGGAAAAGAAAAATCCCGCCAAATTTTGCACATTTGGAAATTGCTCTTGACCATCCACTATCTTTCATCGCACAGCTTTACGAAGCCAATGACACAATTTTTGAAGTCCTCCAGAGCAACCGGCTGGCATTAGCGGACAGTTTGCTGGACCTGAACGACGCCATCAATGCCGTCGAGGTCTTTGAGCTAAATGAAAAAAAGGTATTCGACATCTTCCTGAACACCATCGGTAAAGGCAATACCTCTGCCGCTGTTGCCCAGTTGGACACATTGGAAAGTATCGCCTCCCAATGCCCGGAAGAAGGGGGGAGGGGCGTCCTCGAAGCAATCAACCTTTACCAGGCACTCACTAACATTGGCCTATACATAATGGAGTGCAGCCTTAAAGAACGTGCCGAGAAAAAGCAGACGCTTTACGCCAATAACAAGTTCGGGTTGTACCCAAACCCTGCCGTCAGTACCTGTAATGCTGCTTACAATCTGGAGAAAGGCCAAACCGGCGAGCTTTCCGTATGGGATGCGTTTGGGAAGCAGGTGGCCTGGTATTATATAAAGGCTGAAAACGGTGTTGTTCAAATAAACAATTTGCCTTCCGGTATCTATTTCGTGCACTTATCGGTCAATGGCCGGATTTTGCAAACGGAAAAATTTGTTAAACTCTAAATAGCTCATCACTTGTGGGTATCAGTTGTTCTGGTACCCACACGCTCATAAAATAAATACCCATGAAGTACCTTTTCACCTTCTTCTTTATGATTCTTCTTTTTCAAGCTCAAGCCCAGCTTCACGACAATATGTGGGTGTTTAATAATGCAGTCAGCCTTTTTCATGTTGATTTTCGGGAAGACCCGCCTTATGTCAGCCAGAAAGATGATTATATTGAAATAACCGGGACAGGATCTTCCGTTTTTTGCGACGAGGACGGCAATCTATTGTATTATACCAATAGCTTCCGGATAAACAACAAAATAGATTCGTTATTGGAGAATGGGGACAGCCTGAATGTGGGGCATTATTTCAATATCAACAACAATCCCGTGCAGAACGGCAGCTTTTTCCTTCCTGCTCCCGGTGACAGTATCCGCTGTTACTTTATTTATGTTTACCCTGAGAAATATCCGGGGGTATATCCACTACCAATAAAGGTACAATATGCACTGATAGATGTGACAGCCAACAATGGTCTGGGCAAGGTACTGGAGAAAAATGTGTCTATATTGTCCGGAGGCCTGGATTTCAACTTTAACCATGCGGGTGCCGTTCGCCATGCGAACGGCAGGGACTGGTGGATACTTGTACCCAATCGCATGGAGCCTAAATTCTACCGGATTTTACTTACACCACAAGGATTTTCCACGCCTGAAGAACAGCAAATAGGCTATAAACAACCAACTACCAACCCCAATCGATATCTTGGCTACAATCTTTTCTCACCAGACGGCACGAAGTACGCCGAATTCAACTATGTAACCTCTTGGGATTCTTTTCCGGAGGTAACGGGCAATCTTCAGCTCTATGACTTCGACCGATGCACAGGATTATTAAGCAATCCTGTCCTGGTTGACATACCCTCCTCAAACCCAATGGGAGATATTGGTCCCGTTGGAGTTGCCTATTCACCTTCCGGCAATAGATTTTACCTGACTTATGAAAGCAGTATGGCTGGTTCGAATCTCGTACAATACGATATGGAATCAGGCAACATTGAAAATTCCGCCCAAATTATCTTTTCCTGCCCTCACGGGAGTCCAATATATACTTGTGGCATTGGGCGACTAGTCCTCGCACTCGATGGCAAAATATATGTAGGGGGCAACGTTGACACTGTCGCCTGGCACGTGATACACCATCCCGACATTATCGGTGAAGCCTGTCATTTTGAACTCGGAGGAGGCTTTGTTTTTCCTGATAAATATGCCCATGGAGCAACGCCTTACTACCCCAACTACCGCCTCGGTCCCCTCGACGGCAGCGCCTGCGACACGCTCGGTCTGGACAACCACCCGCTGGCAGGCTTCACCTGGGAAGTTTTAGACACACTCAATCCGCTGCTGGTGGAGTTTACGGATAATTCCTTTTACGAACCCACCCAGTGGCTCTGGGATTTTGGTGACGGCGATACCAGTACTGAAACAAATCCCGTGCATTTGTATGCGGCATCGGGAACTTACCAGGTATGCCTGACGGTGAGCAACCAATACAGCAGCGACACGGTCTGCAAGCCGGTGACCGTGACCGGCACTACAGCGGTGATAGAGGTGGCTGAAAGCTATCGCTGCAAAGTTTCTCCTAATCCGGCGAGTGAATCTGTATATCTCACTTGTACGCTGCCATCAGGTAAATTTGCGGAGTGGCGGTTGTTCAACGCCCTGGGCCAGGAGGTCAAAACTATAACGC
>SCUG01000410.1 GCA_004297645.1 Saprospiraceae bacterium
GCACAACGTAAGCACAGGGTGCAGGTGATTGTGGCAGAAAATTATTTTTACAAACCCTCGCTGGCCCGCTTGCGGGAATTGCTCGGCAGTGGCTTGATTGGGGAGGTGAAGTTTATTTACCTCAATGCCACCAAGCTACAAAAAACCAATAACTGGCGCGACGACGAATTGGTCTCAGGCGGGGGGGCGCTGTTCGAGGGTGGCATCCATTGGGTCAACTTCCTATCCAACATGGGATTCCTTATTCAAACTGTTCAGGGCTTTCAGCCAGGCGAGTTTACCGGCATGGACCGCAGCTTTCAGGTGGTAGCCAAATTCGCCGAAGGCGCTGTCGGTACGCTGATGTACTCCTGGGAGGTGAACGCGCTGCTGAAAGGGGTGCGAATATCCAAAGCCTTTGGCACCAGAGGCTCCATCACTTTCGAGTCGAACGGCGTTTTCATTTTTGTACGGGGGAAAAAATGGAAACTCATTTTCCCTGGTCTGCACGACCTCGCTGGCTACCGGGCGATGTTCACCGATTTCATCAAAGCCTTGCGCGAGGGGCACGAACCAGCCTTTAACCTTGGGTTAGCAAAGAGGGATTTGCAATTGATAGAGATTATTCAGGAAGATATGGTGGACGATTTGTGAGGCGCGCTACCCTTGTTCTTTTCTCCGGTTTATTTCATCGCGGATTTTTGCCGCCTGTTCGTAGTCTTCTTTGATGAGTACCTCGTCGAGCAGGTGGTTGAGTTCTTCCACAGAATAGGAAGAAAGGGCGGCACCTTTGGATTTGGGCTTTCGTTTTTTGCTACTGCTGCTAAGGCTTGATTTTACTTCTTCGGGTTCTTCGAGCACTACCCCGGCTGCATCAAGAATGAATTCATAGGTGAAAATGGGGCAGTTGAAACGCACTGCCATCGCCAGTGCGTCGGAGGTGCGGGAATCTATTTCAAATATTTCCCCGTTTTTTTCACATATCAGCCGGGCATAGAAAATGCCATCCAGCAAATTATTGATGATGACCTCTTTGAGGCCAATACCAAATGTTTCGAGGGCATTCTTAAATAAATCGTGCGTGAGGGGGCGGTTGGGAGTCATGCGCTCCATCGCCACGGCAATAGCCTGCGCTTCAAAGCCACCAATGACGATGGGCAGCCGCCGGGAGCCTTGTTGCTCACCCAAAACCACAGCATAGTTATGCGACTGCGTAACGCTGTGGGAAAGGGCTACTATATCCAGTTCTATTTTCTTCATGTTGATAAAACTCAGATGCAAAGTTGAAGGTCGGGCAACATGCCAAAGGGCAAATTTTCCTAAAAAAACCAACTTACCGTACTATCCGCTGTAAAAAGATTTGGGAAATACCGATAATGTTCTGGAAAACAAGCTGACAGCTCAACTGACGGCCGGATGTTCCTGGCGAGCTAACCTGAGGTGAGGTAAAGGTAGAAAAATATGAATAAAGCGGGAGGTGCCTTCCTCAAAGTTGTACCTACCTTATAAATCGCCCAATTGGGGCCGCAACACGATGGATTCTACTACGGCCGAAGGGCTCATCTGCCACGCTCCCCATACCGCGAGTGCCACATCACTTGCTTTCATCAGGCGTTCTTCGGGGAAGTTCGACCCAGCCCAACTGTTGGTCCAGGTAGCGCCAGGCATCAGTGCCGTCACGCGAATTTCTTTGTCTTTCAATTCTTCCCGCAGCACTTTTGAAAATCCCAGCATGGCAAATTTGGAAATGCTGTATGACCCTCCGTTGGGATAGGCAAAAAAACTGGCGATGGAGCACATGTTGAAAATGTGGGCCTTCCGTAGTCCGTGCATCAGGGGCAATATGGCCCGCGTTAAGCGGTAGGCACTGTAAAGATTGGTCTCTATCATTTGCTCAAGAACGCCATCTTCCTCATTTTGAATTTCTCCAGGAATAAAAACCCCGGCGTTGTTCACCAAAATATTCACATCTTGCCAGTGCTCTTTTACAAAACTGGCAAAGGCGAGCACTTCTTCCTTGTGCCGCAAATCAACCGGGTAACTCAGTATTTTGGTGTCTGGGTATTTTTGGGACAACTCCTTTTTAGTGGCCAGAAGGTCATTTTCCGAGCGAGCGCACAAGGCGAGGTCAAAACCTTCCGCTGCGAATTTCTCTGCGATGGCCCGGCCGATTCCTTTTGTTGCGCCGGTGATGATGATGTTCATGTTGTAAAATTATGTGACGATGAGCCAAAGCGAGGGTTTTATTTTGGCTATTCGGAATTCGAAGTAATTTTGTGGCCGTTTCTGTCTGCATTTTTCCTGGCCAACATTGTTTAAAAATTCCCCAAACCAGGCAAGCTCATTTGCCAGTAAAACTCCAGCAAATATCCCTTTTGCATGCGTCATTAAAAACATACTTTGGATGAAAAAAATAGGTATTATCTTTGGCAAAGAGAGAACATTTCCCCAGGCTTTCGTCGAGAGGGTCAACTCGAAAAAAGTGAAAGGCATCACTGCAGAATTTGTGGAAGTAGGTGAGGTGATGGTGAACAAGCCCAGTGGTTATGCCGTCATTATCGACCGCATTTCGCAGGATGTGCCTTTCTATCGCGCCTACCTCAAAAATGCCGCCGCCACTGGTACTGCTGTCATCAACAATCCATTTTGGTGGAGTGCTGACGAGAAGTTCTTCAACAATGTTTTGGCGGAGCAAGTCGGCGTACCCGTACCCAAAACCGTGCTGCTGCCGAGCAAAGAACACCCCGACGATACTTCTTCAGAGAGTTTTTCCAATTTGAAATTTCCCCTCGAATGGGAAGAGATGCTTGGCTACCTTGGCGGCTTCCCGGCTTTTATGAAGCCCCATGCCGGGGGCGGTTGGAAAAGCGTCTATAAAGTGAACAACTGGGCAGAAGTTTTCAACGCCTATAATGAGACCGGCCAGCTCGTGATGATGCTGCAAAAAGCGGTGGAGTTCGACAGCTATTTCCGCTGCTATTGCATCGGTAGAAAGTACGTGCGCATCATGAACTACGAACCGCGCAACCCGCACCACCTTCGCTATGTGGCCAACTATAACCCCTCAAAAGAACTCCTGGCAACAATGGAGGATTATGTGCTGCGGTTGTGCAACGCTTTGGGCTACGATTTCAACACCGTCGAATTCGGGGTACAAGATGGGGTGCCTTACGCCATTGATTTTTGCAACCCCGCTCCCGATGCCGAGGTGAATTCGGTGGGCAAGGAAAACTTCGAATGGGTGGTGGAGACGTCTGCCAATTATGCCATAGAGCAGGCCCTTGCTCACAAGGATGGACAGCCCAATCTCACCTGGGGCACTTTTATAAAAAATGCAGCGCAAGGGCTTCTGCCCGCTGCCGGTAGGCCGGCAAAATCCGCCGTAAAAATAGCGGTTTCAAAAAGTAAAAAAGCAAAGTAAACCACCATGCGTGCTGAACTAGGAGGAGTTTTAGCGCCCTACCGGCTTGGCATTCAGTTTGAAAACTGCACCGACACAAACGCTAACATGGAATCGAAACCCGTAAAGCTGGCACTGCTTGATTTGTACGAAGGCACCCCTAATCTGGGAATGCAGAATATTCAGGACATCGTCCAGCGATTCGAGAAGGAACTAACTTGCCACGTCTTTGATGTGCGCAGCGAAGAGAAAGTGCCGGACTTGAGCCACGACATCTACATCTTTTCCGGCGGTCCGGGCAACCCTTTGGTGGGCGACGAAAGATGGCTGGCGCCCTTCCACGACCTTATCCAAAAAATTTGGGACCACAATCGCAGCGGCAAAGGCACTCGCAAATACGCCTTTTTTATTTGCCACTCTTTTCAGATGGCCTGCCATCATTTTGGCGTCGGGAGTATCACAAAACGGCGCTCCAAATCTTTCGGCACTTTTCCTGTTTACAAGACCTTCGACGGCGATGAGGAATGGTTGTTCCGCGAATTGGCCAATCCGTTCTGGGTCGCCGACTTCCGGGAATATCAGGTGATACGCCCCGATTACTCCCGCCTTGCGGAAATGGGAGCACGCCTGCTTTGCATCGAAACGGAAAGGGAACACACCGGTCTCGAACGCGCTATGATGGCCGTGCGCTTTTCACCAGAAATGATAGGTACTCAGTTCCATCCGGAGGCCGATCCCGTGGGAATGGAGCGCTACTTTTCTGAAAAAGAACGCATTGATACCATCGTGGAAGAGTTTGGAATAGAACGCTATGAAAGCATGGTAAGAGACTTGAAAGATTCCGATAAAATAGAACGCACACATCAATTGCTGTTACCATTTTTCATTCACAGGTCTATCCAGGGAGTTAAAAGGGGTAGTCCTGAATTGGTCTGACTTACGTTAAGAGTTGGTTGCACTTTTTTTTTGTGGAGAGACTGGCAGGATTTCTTTTGATGGGACTTTTTGAACTTTCATTTGCTGGCACAAACACCGTTCGTCTATGATTCCACAGTTCAGAAAAGCTTACAATGCTGCTTTTACCGAGGGAAAATACCAGGCATTTCTTGAGGAAATAGCACAGGCAGCCGATGGGCACCATCCCCGGTTTCACATCGCCGAAACCCCCATCTTTGTTCCAAAAGAAATCACAGGGCACCTGATGCAAGCCTGCGATGAAATCATAGATTTAATTACCCGCGCCGATTTCAAGGAATTGTCAAAAGGGGCGTTACTACCCGAAAATTATGTACCCGGCGAAACGGAGCACACTACTTTTCTGGTCTGCGATTTTGGTATTTGCGAAGATGAAAACGGGGACATTCTCCCACAACTGATAGAAGCCCAGGGTTTCCCCTCGTTATTCGTGTATCAGGACCTTTGCGCCCGGGCGTACCGCCAGCATTTCGATATACCGAAGGATTTGAACCACCTCTTCGGGGGACTTACCGCCGAAACGTATCTGGAAAAATTGCGCCGTGTTATCCTCGGCGATTCGAGGCCGGAGAATGTCGTTCTGCTCGATATTGCCCCCCATAAGCAAAACACGCAGGTGGATTTTTGGGTGACCCAAAAAGCACTCGGCATACACGTGGTTGATCTGGCCGGTTTGAAGGTGTCTGGCAGGGATGTTTATTACCTCGATGAACGCGGGCGTAGGGTGCCGGTGGAGCGAATTTACAACCGGGTCATCTTTGATGAATTGGTCAAAACAAGAGGGCTCAAGCGGGAGTTTTATTTCAAAGATGAGCACGACATCCGATGGGTCGGGCACCCCCATTGGTTTTTCCGCATCAGCAAACACACCCTGCCTTTTTTCAAAAGCAAATACGTGCCAGCGACTTTTTTCCTCGGTGAAATGAGCAGCCTCACCGGCAACCTGGAAGACTACGTGCTCAAACCTCTTTATTCTTTTTCGGGTGAGGGGGTATTGATACGGCCCACTCTGAAGGACATCGAAGCCATCCCTTCCGCAGAGAGGAATAAATACATCCTGCAAAAACGGGTGAACTACCTGCCCATCATCGACACGTTGGACGTACCCGCAAAGGCCGAGATAAGGATGATGTTCGTGTGGGAAGATGAAGCACCCCGGCCCGAAGTGCTCACCAATTTAGTCCGCCTCAGCAAAGGAGAAATGGTGGGCGTCAAGTACAATATGGACAAGACCTGGGTGGGCGGAAGTGCCGGTTTTTTTGAGCAATAATGCTAACCCCGGCATGTGCTATAAAAAAGGCCCTGGGCCTGATGCTACAGGGGATTCATAAAAATATACTATGAGAAAACAACTTGAAGATTACATTTAGAGCTTGTTGGGATTTTAGCTTCCGGTGAAAAAAGGTTTTTATTAATGATACTTCGTTGGAAGAATAGCCATCTGGATTGGCTATGCTCCCATTTTCCCGGCGTATAGCCGGGGCGGGTTGTCTCTTCAGAAAATTGACAATTTCCCCCTCGAAACTCAAAATCCAAACATGCTCTATGGAAGGGTGGCCAGGCAATTAGAAAATAGGCTTGTCATCACCCCTTCAAATTCTACTCCTTAAATCATGTCTTTGTTCGACACCTGAAGGTATTGTTCTAAGGCCATCGTCATGGAGGGTGTTTCAGGTTTCGGCGCCATGATGTTGATGTAAAGGCCTTGTTCTTCCATCGCGGCGCAGGTGCTTTTCCCGAATACGGCTATGCGCGTTTCCTTTTGCATGAAATTTGGAAAGTTCTCGTACAAAGCCTGAATGTCTATGGGGCTGAAAAACACGATGATGTCATAATAAATATCCTTGAGGTCGCTCAGGTCGCTGCTCACCGTTCTGTACATCATGGCCTCCTGCCATTTGAAGCCATTCTCCTCCAGAAATTCACCGACGCTCTTTGCTCCAAGATTTGAGCAGGGCAATAGGAAGTTCTCTTTGTCTTTGTGCTTGATAAGATAGGGTTTGAGGTCTTGAATGGTTCTGAAGCCGGCAAAGACTTTCCGCTTCCGGTACACAATAAATTTTTGCAAGTAGTTCGCCACGGCCTCTGTCATGCAGAAGTACTTAGTGTCCTGCGACATTTTTGCGCGCATTTCTTCACACAAGCGGAAGAAATGGTCAATGGAATTTTTGCTGGTAAAAATGACGGCAGAGAATTCATCAGGCCGGATACGGGTTTTACGAAAATCCTTGGCATCTACAGCCTCTACATGGATAAAGGAGCGCCAATCTATTGTCAACCCATATTTTTCTTCTAAATCGTAATAGGGGGAGCGTTCGGGTTTAGGTTGAGATACCAATATCGTTTTTACGGTTTTGAACGTTTCTACGTATTCCTTTCCGTTGATAACTTCCATTCGCTTGTACGTATTTTGGGTTCTTAACGTTACCTCCTTTTAGGTGCCTTTCTGCTGTAACAACAGTTTTATAACTATTAAAAAAGGGGCGATTTCGACAGCGCAAAGATACAAGAAAAAGTGAAATTTATGCCCGGCGAGGAACCGATTGGCAATGAACAAGCCCCGGAGGTTGCGAAAGAGGTAGGTGAGAAGCAACAGCCCAAGGCCAGCATATAAGGCATAATGAGTCATTTCAGCAGGCACATAGGCGACGAACAAGATGACGGGTACTAAAAAAAAGCCCGCCACAAGATTGAATATGACTATGGTGAAATTGTATGAAGCTATTTCTTTTTTTACCGGGAAAATGCCCCCCACTATCTGGAGTAATAAATGTTTGAGTAAGAAAAAGCCCGCGAGTCCTGTCACACAAAGGGTCAGTGCCCAGCCATTCGACGACGAAATTTCAATCCCATAATAGTGGCAGAAGAGAAAAAGAAACAGGCCGCCATTGAAGCAAAACATCAGGTATTGAAGTAGATAGGCTACTGTAACCCCTGCTGCCTGCTCCCGTAATAACTGGTTGAGCAAGTTGTCGTTGAGAAAGGCCATCCATATTTTCTCAATCAAAATGCGGAATATCGTAAATATCAGGGTTAAGAAAATAAGCATGGCCAAAACGGAGATAAACACAAACTGGTTGTAGTTTTCCTCCTTTTGTTTTGCTGTCAGCGGCTCTCGTTTTTTTTCGACGGTAAACCCTGGGGATTGGGTCGTACGCCGTGCCATGTGCTGCCCACTAAGGATGTCGAAGGGGTTGCCGGTTAGTGCAGAAGAATCCTGGCTATTGGTTTGCACAACCCGCGGCAACAGGTCAAAAGGATTTGAAGGGGGTTGCGCGCTGACTTGAAGCATGGCGCTCAGTGTCAGCAAGCAACAAAACAATGCCTCTTTTATTTTTAATAAATGACTCATGCTGGATTTATGGTTCGCAAATGTAAATTATCCGCATCCGCTTTTTAAAACATTGCCCGATAATTCCGGATAGGTTCGGAAATACCGGGGAGGATAAAAGAAATGCCGCAGCCCACCGGTGCTAGTGAGTGTTAAGTATTTTTGAGGGCCAGATGGCAAATTTAGTATCGCAAACAGCATCATTGAGCATAATCGAAAATGAACAATAAGACCATCATAAGAGTCGTCATTTTTGGTGCTTTG
>SCUG01000411.1 GCA_004297645.1 Saprospiraceae bacterium
TTAGTTCACTTCTTTTTAAAAAAAAACAGTTACGAAAAACCGGGGCAAAGGTACAAGTATCAGGGGCATGGAAAATGGGAATTTTCGGAAATTGCCCACGCAGGATAATGTGATTTCTATGGGTGCGCCGCTATTGGATAGAAATACTTGGCAGCCCGTATTTTTTCTGAAAATAAAGGTATTCACCGGCGGTCATTTGCACCAGAAGCGGGCGCTGGACGGGGTTGAGCCAGTGCATCAATGCGAGCAGGTCTTCTTCGGGCATAGCGGTGCAGCCAGAGGTGGTGGCACCTGGCCCATTCCAGATGTGGAAGAAAATACAAGAACCATTGCCGGCCTTCGCCGGCACATTGTGATTCACAAAAACGCCCCATTTATACTGGTCGTCGGGGCGGTGCATGAATTCGCTGCTGTGCCAGTCTTTTTTTACAGAAAGGCTGCCGGTGAATTGGTTGTAAAAGGCGGAGGTGCCGTCGTCCACACATTCCAGCAGATCTGTGGCTTGTACGTAGGGCAGCTTGAAGGAAGCGCTATCCACCGGGGCATAGCCGAATGCCGGGCCGAAGGTGAAGACGCCTGCCGGGGATTTCCCGTCGCCCTCTTTTTTCTGAAGCCCGCCGTGGTGATTGTGCAAACCCCGCCCCCAGGCTAAGCCGTTGCGGCCAAGCATCACGGGGTGGGGATGGCCGGTGGCCTGCCAGGCGTTTTCAGTTTTTTCAAAGCGGTAAAGTGTGGCCGTTGACCTTTCATAATCAGGGCTGATGACCACCACCAATTGCTGGCAAGCGGCGAAGATATTCGCATCATCAGCCTTTTGGCCGCAGGCCATGAAAATGATAGTCGTGAGCACGAGAGCCATTGTTTGCATGGTGAAAGTTACCCGGTGTGCTGCCCGTACCGGTGCTGGCTGTCGGTGGAGATATTCGCCACCGTCCACTTGATGTGGTGCTGGAAAGGCGCCTTGCGCGGGGTGCAATTTTCGACACTGCACAGGGGGCACGAAAACGCCAGGCATCCATCGGTGTGAACGAACATCTCCATGCTCTCGCCGAATTCGCTTTTTACGAGGGTCTCGACTTTGGCCACTTCTTCGTGCGCCTGCTGCACGTTGAGGTACCAGGGCAAGGTGAGGTGAAAATCAAGGTGAAGCACGGCGCCGTATTTTATGATGCGCAGGTTGTGAATGTCTATCCAGCTATCCTTTCGATGTTCATTGAGGTTGGTGACGAGTTCGTCGAGCAGCGCCTGGTCTGCCTCGTCCATGATGCCAGCGACGGAGCTTCGCAAAATTTTGTACCCGGTGAAGATGATGAGCAGGGCGAAAATAAGCGCCACGGCGCTGTCGAGCCATGCCATGCCGGTGAAATAGAGCACTAACAACCCGGCGATGATGCCAATGGTGGTGTATGTGTCGGATTGGAGGTGCCGCCCGCTGGCGATGAGGGCCAGCGAGTCGTTTTTTTTGCCCTTTATCACGGCGAGGGAGCCGGTGGCGAAGTTGACGGCTGCTGCAATAGCAATCAGCAGGATGCCGTAGTCGAGTTGGCCGAGTATGCGGGGGTGCCGGAGGTTGTCAATGGCTTCGTAAATAATGAGGAGGCCGGCCACCGAGATGAGGGTGCCTTCGATACCGGCGGAGATGAATTCCACTTTGCCGTGGCCGTAGGGGTGGTCAGTATCGCGGGGTTTTGCGGAGAGGTTCAGGCTGTACAACCCGATGAAACTGGCAACCACGTTGACGGTGCTTTCTAATGCGTCGGTGAGGATGGCAACGGAGTTTGTGATGTACCAAGCCACCATTTTCACAATGAAAAGCACCAGCCCGATGACGACGACGAGCTTTTGCACCCTGATGTTGTCGCGGGCAGGTGTCATAGCTATGTGTTGTTTTTCAGCCATTTCAGTCCTTCTATTTTGGTAGGAGGTTGTTTGGGGTTTAGCTTCCGGTGAAAAAAACGTAACTGGTTATCCCATCCCCCCATCCTCACTTTCTCATTGCCCAATTGCTCTGCTTCATAGCAATGAAACAATGAGGCCATGAAACAAAAAGCAACGCTCACATTTTCGCTCCGCCCTGCATATCGAGGAAGAGGTCGTTGAGAAAATGGAAGAGCACCTGAAGGGAGTTCGAGTCCTTGTTGGCGAAGTTGAAATTCATAGTGCCTTTAATAGAGCTGCCCACCTTGCGGGAGGCGGTGATGCTGATACTCTCGAATTCCTGCGTGACCATGTTGACGTACGGCTCGATGCCGGAGGCGGCGGCCCCTTCGCCGCTGGCCACCTCGTGCAGGGTGTTGGGGATGTCCCAATAGATGGCGGAGGCATTGTCGCAGAGTGTCTTGCGGTGTTTTTTACTAAGGCGTTGCGAGCGTGGGTAGCCGGAGTCTAAGCGGTTTTGCACCAGCTCCCGGTCGTTGGTCAGCAGGAGGATGCCGTTGTGGAGGGCCAGGTACATCTCGATGCCTGCATTCGGAATTGTCATTGTATAATAGCGTCCCTGCGGCTTGAGCACTTTGGAATGCACGCCCAGGTTCACGAATTTCATCATGTCCTTTTCGCTGCCATAGGAGAGCAATGCGGTGACGATGGGTATGGTTTTCAGCATCACCGTGTCTTTTTCGACGGTGTTGAACTCCTCGTCCATGTCGTAAATCTTGGTGTTGACGAGCGTAGTTTGCATGCCCGGCACGGCGAGCAGCAGGTCGCCTTTGAGGAGGTTGGCGATGGCGTCTTCATCAATGAAAATGCCGAGTATTTTCAGGGCGTCGGAGGCGAGGTTGCCGTAGGCCGGGGTGGCGTCGAGTAGTTTATAGACGAGGTCCTTGCCTTCGTGGATGGCATTTTTCAGGTTGAAGTTCATGTAATAATAGCCGAACAACTTGTCATCGCCTTTCACGTAGCGCAGGAATTTCCGGTTGAATTTTACGTCGTAAACGCCCTTGTAAAAAGGCTTCATCTCCTCGTTGAAAAACATTTCCGACTGCACGGCCATTTTGCCATTTTCAAAATTCAGCCCCATGGATAGGTAAGTATCTGCGTAAAAAATTTCCATAAAGCCCTGCATCATGGCCATAATTTTCTGCTGCTCGCTGTTCATGGCCGCCATGCCCATGCTTTGTTGTGGGTTAAAATAGTCCATGAGGGTGCCGTAGTCCATCCATGCGTGAAAATCGAACGACAGTGGGGCGGCGGCCTGAAAGGCGGCATTGGCAGAAATGGGTTGCAGGAAGCTGCGGGTCATGATTTTGGCGGCCCATTCTTCCACGGCTATGGTTTGCTGCCATTCCTGTTCGCCGTCTAAGGCGGGGTCGGATTCTTCCGGCTGCACCTCCCCGGTGTCTTCTTCGTAAACGGTGTCAGCTTCCTCCCATCCGTATTCCGGCTGCACCACTTCCGTATCTTCTTGGTAAACGGTGTCAGCTTCCTCCCATCCGTATTCCGGCTGCACCTCCCCGGTGTCTTCTTCGTAAACGGTGTCAATTTCCTCCCACTCGTATTCCGGCGGCGCCTCATAACCCCCGTCATCGTTTGTGATGAAGCTATCTGTGGCTCCCGGCAGTTTTACGTACCAGATGTTGACGATGACTTCGTCGTTCCAGGCGTATGCTTCTTTGCCGTTGGTCCACAGGTTATAGCCGTCTTTTTGCTGCAAATTCAGGAGGTAGTCTTCGCCTTTGAGCTGTTGCAGGCGATTTTCATAAGTGAGGCGGTTGCCCATTTTGCCCACGAAGGTGAGGAAGGTGCCAATGCCTTCTTTGCAGGCAAAAAAATTAGAAGGTTCGAGCACGTCGAAGCCAAGCTGCGAAGGGGTGCGTAACATATCCTCGAAATAGGCTTCTTCGTTTTCATTGCTGCCGGTGCTGCGGTATTTTTTCACCATTTCATGGTAAACGTCGAGCTGCTGCAAAGCGGCGAAGTCCACCTTTTTATCTAGGTTTTGCAGGTGGGTGGTCAAAACGAAAAAAGCATTCGAGGGTACATACTTCGCCGTTGTTTGCCCCCAAAGGGTCGCTGATGGTGTGGCCAGCAAAAGCAAAAAGGAAAAAAGCAGCACTCCGCTGAATGCGGTGCCGCTGCCGGTTTTTTTGGTAGAAATCATGGTTGTGAATTTGAAGTGTGAAAATTGACTGCGCTCTATCGCACCATACGTTTTTCAAAGATAATGAGAATCGGGTAAAGTGCAGCATGTTGTTGGCCGTTTACATCAAATCCTCTCCCGCCCTCCAACACTTCAGCACCATAACACCTCAGCATCGTCTCTAAAACGACACAGTATTCGCCAGCGTGGCCGTGCCCTTTGCCAACTCAGAAATGGGGAGCCGCAACATGATGGCCTTGCCACCCGGCGATAATTGCGACGATTTGTTGGAGTATTGGCGGATGGTTTTGTCAAAGCGGTAGATGCTGGTCATGCGGGCCGATTCGAGGATGTGGCGTTGCGACGAGCTGAGGCTGTAATAGTCTTTCGGCTCCACGGGGGAGTTGTAAAGCCGCTGGAACTGCCCGCCGTTGTAACGGTAATTGGGCTGCTCTACCTTCTTCGTGTGGAGGTAGTTCATTTTTTCGCCCAGAGCTGCGATGGCGTCGTTCAGTGCCTGAATGCTGGCGAAGCGGCTGCTCACCCGAAATACAAAGTTGGTCCAGTCGGCCCTGGTCTGCACGTTAGAGATGCCTTCGGCACCTTCCAGGATAACTTTTACATGCTGCAACATGCTCTCCACGTCGTCTTGGTGTGGCAGATTCACAGCCTCGAATTTGCCCAGTTTCAGGTATCTTCTGACGTTGTCTTTGCTTTCGCTGAGGTTCACCACCAGCAGCACCTCGCCGGAGCCGTTGGCTTTCATGTTCACCTCTTCGCGGATTTCAAAACAACTCGTCAGGGAAGCCAACAGCAACAGCCCGAAGATTTTGGTCACAATGGATTTCATGGTTTCAGGTTTCTTGCCTTTTGAGGCGGTTTTAGGTTCCGGCAGGGAGATTGACCGGGTGACTTGGAAGTCACCCGGTCAATTTGCAAAGGATTCCGGGCGCTCGCTGTCTGTGGTCTCCCGTCTCCCGTCTCACTTGTAATACATCAAAACAGCGCCAAAAAAGGTGATGAGCACGATGAGCACGATGGCCATTTTAATGGAGTAATGGATATGGTTGACGAAGGCGCGGATGTCATCTTGCATGCCGGGGTATTTTGGTAAAATTTCTTCCTCCATTTTGGCCTTGCTGAAAATATGTGCCGCACCGAATTGCACCCGGTTTTGCACCAGCTTTTTGTAGGATTTCATCACCTTGACCCGAAAATAAACATTCAGGAAGAGCATGGCAGCGAACAGGCCGGTGAGCAGAAAGATGAGCATTCTAAACATGAGCTACGAAAATTTTTGCCAAAGGTAATGGCAAACTCCCGGCCCGGCAAAATTTTCATGGCGTGCCACCAGCATGGTCACGTCCCGCTGCTACGCATGGGCAGACGGGACATGACCCAACATCCACAATTCAAATTGGCATCGCAATCATCTTCCGAATTTATAACTCACCCCGAGCAGCAGCACATCCGTGTGCATCTTGCTGGTGATCTCGCTTTGGGGCACTTTGCCGAGGGGGTCTTCGGCGGTGATGAACTGGGGGTTCATAAGCTGGCCGCTGACTTCCGCCGTTAGCCCGCGGTGGTAGGTAAGGCTAACATTGAATTGGCTGCCTAATTCATAACCTAAGCCAAACTGCACGGCGTTTTCGATGACTGCCGGTGCCGGCGAGGAGAAGAACACATTGTCTTCCGTGATGGGGTTGGTGCTGAATGTGTAGCCCACCCGAAGGGGCAGTTTATCTATACCTTTGAATTGGAGGCCCGCCCCCACGACGTGTACATCCTTCCAGCCGAAGCCGGCCACAGCGCCGGTGGGGTAGCCGTTTTCACCAATGACCCAACCCGTTTTTTCAAACCCATCTGTTTTCGAATAATTGATGAAGCGATAGTCCACCGCCACATCAATCATATCGCTGGAGAAGCCGATGCCGGCAGAAATAATGGCCGGGAAATCCATGTTGAAATTAGTGGCTGGGGCCGTGGAGCCATCGGGGTATTTTCCGCCGATTTCTAAGTCTTCAAACCACTGCGTGCTTTTGTACGAAAGCCCGGCGTTGAGGCCAATGTCTGTTTGGTAAAACAGGCCTGCCTGAAAGCCCATGCCGAGGGCCGTGGCTTTATCGCCGATGGGGTAGCCCAGTTCCGGGTTGGGCGCAGCAATGGGCACCGGCTCGATTTGCAGCGTGGAATAATTGAACGTGGGGGCGAGGCCAACGGACAGGCCATTGCCCAAATCATAGGCTGTGGTCAGGCCCAACTGCATCAGTTGGTACTCGGAGAACAGGTGGCCAAAGCCACCCATGCTTTGTGGGTAAAGCAGGGGGTTGGAACGGGTGGGGTCGAAATTGGGGTTGCCGGGTACTGGCAAATTGGTGGTGGCGGGGTAGTCCACCCCGAACCCGCTGACGCCAAATGCCGAGATGCCGAAAGCGAACTTGCTGTCCGGCAGGCTGAAAACAACACCCAGCGTGGGCAGCGGAGAGGCCCCCATTTCGTCTTTGGTGAGGCCTTCGATGGTCATAAACCCGCCTTGCCCGTCGGGTTGCACTACTTTGGCGTACACTTCCGGCGCAGCCGTAAACCAGGCCACGCTGGCCGACAACTCGTTTTGGCCGAAGGCCGTGATGGAGGCGGGGTTCCATTGGAGCGAGCCCGCAGCATCAATGGGCAGGGCGGTGGCTGCTCCTCCCATCGAAAAATTGACTGCCCCGGAGCCTTGCAATACGTGGCCCGTCTGTGCGTGAAGCGTGACCATCAGGAGACTGAATAATGCAATGATTATGGATTTCATAATGATGCGAGTTTTTTCCGGTCGAATGGACAGGCAGGCATTTAGTGAGGTTTTAGGGTACGACACTCCCCGCCCATCAACCGTGAATTGTGTGAATGGAATGAATTAGCACCAGCTTTGGCTTGCGCCAAATACCAGTCCTTTTGTAGTTGAATTCCCCAGGGAAAATCTTTAGGAAGCTGTTCGATTGGACCACAAATATTGTAAGTCAACAGCCCGAAACCTATGACTTGCGTCAGGCCGGGAACTGATATAAATTAGGCGGTGATTTTGGTTGGTGCGAGGCAAAAAATAATTGGAGCGGGTGTGGCTTCGTGTGGTTGAAATCTTCAGATTCAGCGCAAAATAACCACTTTTGCATGGCCCAGCTTGCGCCCCGTTTCATTTTCATCTATTGTTAGAAAATAGGTACCCGCTGCTAAGCCTCCGCCGGGGATGATGGCCACAAAAGTGCTTTGCGGCTCAATGGTACTCACCCTGCGCCCCACCGCATCGAAGACCACGAGGTGCCACGCTGCCACAGGCCGGTCTGCGGGGATGGAAACAGTGATGTCCGCGCTCGAGGGGTTAGGGCTGACGGTAACGGGCAGCGGCGTTGTGCCGGTGGTGTTGGAAAAACCGCAATCGGGCACCTCCGGCAAAAAGCACTCGATGAGGGTCAGGTTGAGGTAGGTGTTGCCGTGTTGAAAGCAAAGCAAATCGAAGCCATTGTCGGGGAAGGGGTCAGCGGCCCGGCCCAACAGCCCGTAGCTGCTGCCGATGCCTTCCATCCAAATCTCCACTGGGGCGCCTTCGTAGCCGGGGTGGAAGTAGATGACCTTGCGCAGTTGCCCGGCGAGGTCTTCGGTTCGCACGCTGTCAACGGCTCTGACTATGGGAAAGTCCCCGAACCAGGGTTTCACTTGAATCGTATCTCCAGCCTGCAAACTGAAATCGTACAACGTGTTTTCATCCACTTCTAAATCTGCGATGAAACGCACGATAGGCCCGCCGGAGCGGATAGCTCCCATGTAAGTCTTGCCGCTGACCTGCCCTGTGCTGTCGAGCTGCAATTGCACGACCCTGCTGTATGTGGTGCTGTTGATGACGGTATCGCCGCAGAGGGCGAAATGCCTTAAAATTGGACCGGCAATAGTGGTGTGCGCTTCTTTCCAAATGGCGTTGTTTTGGGGGAATGGAATATTCTGCGCTGCCGCTATGCCGGCCCAGCTAAGGAAAATAAGGGTATAGAGTATGATTCTTTTCATCGGACGATGGTTTGGTGATTCTTAGCAAGAAAGACGAATAGAAGAAGAAGATGGTTGGGACAAGGTAAAATTAGAGTGGAGGTAATTGGGGAAAGTAAATGACAATTCATAAAGGCCCTAAAATTTCATCCCTATTAAGGGAGAAAGAATGATATTTTCAAAGCCCAATGCGAACATCAGATTGGCACCTGTTCTTATACCAATCAATAAGTGCTTTTTAAAAGTGTAAGTGTAGTCTATCTTGAATGACATTCCCAAGTCATTGAACTCTGATTCTATGATTGCAGGAAAAGAAATAACAGGGTCTTGGTTAAGTACGGGTACAATTTCATAGTCAGCGAAGGAAGAAAAATAATTCCGGTACAACATACCGAGCGAAAAGGTAAAGCCATTTCCCCCAGCAGTAAGTTCTCTGCCAAAAGAAAGGTCGAATATCTTATAGGAAGCCGTTTGCTTGAAGTCCCAATAAAATCCTAGTCCATCATTGTAAGAGAATCTGGAATCAGCGAGGGTAAGATTTAAACCAACTGTAAAGCCACTATTCAGTCTATGGCTGAAATCCAACCATATCATGCTGCCATTTTGGATTTTTCCTTCTACTTCAGGGTTTATCATCACGTAAGGCGGAACATCTCCGAATCCGGGATCCAGAAATTGACTCACATTTCCAAAATAGCCGTAGCCGGTTTTTAAGAAAAAATCCGGCTTTAAATCCTGAGCAACGGAAAAGGAATAACACATGATAAACAGAAAGGAAAATAAATAACGATTTGCGTCCATGGTCAGTTAAAAATTATAGCCCGTCAGCAGACCAAAAATTGCCAATTGGGTACCCTTATTATAGTATTGAAGTGCCAGGCGGCCAGCTATTTGAAAACGTTGCTTAACGTTAGCTCCGATGATAGCTTGAAGAGAATAACCTGTATCAAAGGAGGATTCTTTATCAACAACGGTCTCAACTGCTCCATATTCATCATAAAAAATATCGGTGCTTGAGACTTCTTTCCTAATGCGGAAGGATACTCCTCCCCCAATTTTAAAGAACATGCACTTGGTTCTAACGGGTACCAGAAAAAGTGAGACGTCTCCCAATAAATGATTTGTAAGGTAGGTCTCCCGGTAAGGCTGAGAAATAAAACGGGAAGAAGCTAAATAGCCCAAGGAAGGACTGAGTTCGAGAAAGGAGAAAAACTGTCTATTGTACTGGTTGGTAACCATTGTTCCTTCATAATCGCCCTCTCCCAATATCGCATAATGAACGCCGGCTAAAACAGAATTCCTTTTTTGATTGAAGGTCTGAGAAATGCCATTTATAGAGTCAAATAGAAAAAAGGCAGTAAATACCAGGGGAACAAAAATTTTCTTCATTTCATGAATAAGACTAATTTCTTAGGGTGAATTTTTTTTCACCCTAAGAAATGACTACTACCATTCTATGTAAGGCATGGTCCATTTTACCTCGCCGGTGACTCCCCTCACATTCCAACCTTGATAGTTTTCAAAGGGTGTATTGTCATCACTTGTTTCAAAATACCAGCACCTGTCATACTGGACATTGTAAATTACTTCATCTTTCGATTTAAATTGACCTGAGTAGCCAATTGTGGTCGATTCTTCCTGACCGAACAATTTGATTTTGATTGTCCCTCCGATTGTCACAGTATGAGTTTGGTTGCCGCCATCTTCTTCATAAAGCCCCACAAATTGGTCATCTGTTTCAACTTCCCAATTTGTATCCCAAATGGGCTGAGAAGTAGTTTTCCAATCGTATTTGTCCCTTCTTCGTAAATTTGCTTTAGAAAATGCAGGAACTACCCCCGTTACTTGTGTTCCGTCTGCGTTTAAAATAATATTACCACGAACCCATCTAAACTCAGGCCCGCCTCCAAAAATTCCATCGTATTGTTTAAAGAATTTTATTTTTTGTACATCAACTTCCACTCTGTCCTGAGGAAATTCTTCGCAACCCCCGCTTCTTGGATCCACTGGTTCTCCTGGGTCGGAAGGTTCAGTGACGTACTCACAATTATCGTCAATTTTATCTCCTTCATAGAAGTTGATAACCCAAACAGGATTTCCCTGTGCAAATGTATCATCTACAACAACCTCTTCGTAGGTATAGTCCCCTATCACTGGAACAAGTTTCCATCCGATATTTACGTCTTCCTGTTCTATCGGATGGTAAGAAATGGTAGGAGTAACACTAGACTGCCCATCCCAATTTTCAGAGTAGGGCCAATAAACTTGGATTTTGTTACATTCAAGGTAAGATTTCAGATCAAAGCCATCACCTCCTGGATTACTCGGAGTAACTCCATATTCACTACTGTTCATATAATCACCATTGGACAACTTGCTTTGAAATCCATTATTGATTACTTGCCTTGATTGGTGATCAAATGCTGGACTTTGTGTAGAATTAAACAAGTCCTTGAACGCAATGCTTTCGTCTTCATAAAAAGCTGATCGCACACCGTCCATTATCTCTGCTCTCGCCTCAGAATTTTTAACAAGCTCAAAAATTATTGAGGCTGCTTGTCTGAGCCGTTGTAATTGTTCCTGCTGCTCAGAAGTAAGTTCCTCACTTCTGCTTTCAAGTTGAACTTTTAAATCGGCTACGTCTCGGATAGAAGTAATTGCATCGGAGACTGGCTGCTTGGACAATTCTTCTATGTCCTTGTTACAGGCAGGAAAAAGAGCAGAAAGAGCCATGAATGCTGGCAAAAAGTACCAGCAGTTTAATAACTTCTTCATAGTTTTATCCGTTTAAATTTACAATTGGGCTTTTGTTGTGTACAAAACGATGAACAGCATTAGCTGTTTTAATTACTGCAAATCTCCGCCTTTTTACCAACCCAATTTCGATCTAATTCGACCAAATTCGTTCACGAAGATGGTCAAATGTGCTCGTAATCAGCTTTTGAAACGCCCGGCGGGTAACCCAACGCCTCATAAATTACCTTTTGCCATTTGGGAGTAACCAATCCTCTGGGGAGTTTGATACTGTGTAGCCTGAGTTTTCTTCTGAGCGTTTGCTCACAGAAGCTGTATTCATCGGCTATTTGTTGCCTGGTTTTGCAGCCTGACTGGTGGTGCTTGAGCGTAAACTTGTTCATAGATGAGGGATCTCGTGAGCGACATCAAAAAAGAGCGTTTATCGAAACTACCCAAATTTACCCCCCCCCCCTGAATTTTCAAAAAATAACCAGAAAAAAGTCAAAACTTTCTCTCAACAGACATCTGCCTCCAAAAAACAAGCAGGGGCGACCGGCTATCCCAATCACCCCTGCCAATGTTTTAAAGCGCTCAATCAATAACTCAACAGAGTAGGCTATCTGATGCGATTTTGGGCGGAGGCGTCTATGCCAAACGCATCCCGCACCTTGTCCACCATATCCAATTTCTCCCAGGTGAAAGTCTCCACTTCCTTGCGGATTGTTTCGCCGGAGCCATTGGTCAGCTCCACGGTTTTCACCTGCGGGGTGCGGCCCATGTGGCCGTAAGCTGCGGTTTCTGTGTAAATAGGATTGCGGAGTTTCAGGCGTTTTTCGATGGCGTAGGGCCGCATGTCGAACAGCTTTTCGATGACACCGGCTATTTGGCTGTCGCTCATTTTTACATTGGCGGAGCCAAAAGTATTCACGTAGATATTGGTGGGCCGGGCCACGCCGATGGCGTAAGAAACCTGCACGAGAATTTCATTGCACACGCCTGCTGCCACGAGGTTTTTTGCAATGTGGCGGGTGGCGTATGCCGCCGAGCGGTCCACCTTGGAGGGGTCTTTCCCGGAGAAAGCGCCGCCGCCGTGAGCGCCTTTTCCGCCGTAAGTGTCCACGATGATTTTGCGGCCGGTGAGGCCCGTATCGCCGTGCGGCCCGCCGATGACGAATTTGCCGGTGGGGTTGACGTGGAAGGTGATATTCTCGTTGAACATGGCCTGCACGGGGGTGGAGCATTTGGCCTTTACCTTCGGAATGACGATGTTGATGACGTCTTCCCGGATGCGGGCAAGCATCGCTTCGTCGCTGTCGAATTCATCGTGCTGGGTGGACACGACGATGGTGTCTATGCGTTGCGGAGCGTTCTGGTCGGAGTATTCGATGGTCACCTGCGACTTGGCGTCGGGGCGCAGGTAGGTCATTTCTTTACCTGCTTTGCGAATGTCCCTCATTTCCAGCAAAATTTTGTGGGAAAGGTCGAGGGCGAGCGGCATGTAGTTGCCGGTTTCGTTGGTGGCGTAGCCGAACATCATGCCCTGGTCGCCGGCGCCCTGGTCCTCGGGGGCGGTGCGCTCCACGCCGCGGTTGATGTCGGGCGACTGCTCGTGAATAGCGCTGATAATGCCGCAGGACTTGGCCTCGAACATGTACTCGCTCTTGGTGTACCCGATGCGGCTGATGACCGAACGAGCGATGGATTGCACGTCGAGATAAGTGGTGGTTTTTACTTCGCCGGCGAGCACGACCTGGCCCGTGGTGACGAGGGTTTCGCAGGCAACTTTTGAGCTGGGGTCGAAAGCGAGGAAGTGGTCAACGAGTGCGTCGGAAATCTGGTCGGCAACTTTATCGGGGTGGCCTTCTGATACGGATTCAGAAGTGAAAAGATAAGGCATCTTTGAAATTAGATTTTGGATGTTAGCGATAGCCTTCCCGCAGGAGAGGCTGTGGATTCTATTAAAACCGGGCAAAGATAGGAATTTGGATAAAATGCCTTCGTCAAATATTTAGCTACTGGGGAATTGGCCGCATCCATGCGGGCTTAGCGCCACTCTTTTAGCTTTTTACTCTTATACTGTCGAGCGTTAGGTTTTGTCCATCCCGGGTATTTGGCGCTGGCTTCGCTGGCTTAGGGGTTTGGGGGCGAAGCCCCC
>SCUG01000412.1 GCA_004297645.1 Saprospiraceae bacterium
AGTAGCTTCGACCTGTCCGGCTCCGACACTAAGGCCATTGAGATTGCCGATGAAGTGATGGCAGCCATGGGCGGCCGCAAAAACTGGGATGCCACGCATTACCTCACGTGGAAATTCTTTGGCCGGCGCACGCATTATTGGGATAAATGGACCGGCGATGTCCGCATCGAATCGCCCGGCGACAGCGCCATTTACCTCGTGAACATCCACACCGTGAAAGGACGGGTGCAGCGAAGCGGCGTGGAAGAGACCAACCCCGACACCCTCGCCATGCTCCTCCAACGGGCCAAGGAAATGTGGATTAACGACGCCTATTGGTTGGTGATGCCGTATAAACTCAAAGACAGCGGCGTGACGTTGAAATACCTCGGCGACGGCGTCACTGAGGGAGGAGCATCCGCTGACATACTCCAACTGACCTTTAAAGAGGTGGGGGTTACGCCAGAAAACAAATACTTTGTGTATGTGGACAAGGCGAGCAGACTGGTCACCCAATGGTCTTACTTTGGAAAGGCAGAAAACCAAAAACCAGATTTCACTACGCCATGGCAGGATTACAAAAAGTATGGCAACATCTGGCTGTCTGGAAGCCGCGGAAAAAGGGGACTGACTGACATCGCTGCGCCGGAAGAACTGCCGGAGGCCCTGTTCACAGAATTTTAATGCTCTGACAGAAATCCGTACCATATAGTCGTGTGCACATAACTCCTTACTAATTTTTTACAAAAAAAAAACAGCCAAATCCGATGAAAGGAACTTCCGCAAATATTTTCCTGAAAATGTGCCTTGCGCTGGCGCTCGCAGCGCCCATTTCCTCAGCGGCACAATCTGCCCATGCGTATGAAAAAGCCGGCGATAAGGCCTTCGCCGGAAAGGACTATTACACGGCGCTGGTGCATTTTCAGAATGCCATGAACTTGCAGCCCGAAGAGGTGCGGTTGTGGTTCAAGTATGCGGAGGTGGCCCGCCAGTTCAACGCCTTCGAAACAGCGGCTGATTATTACGGCCGGGTAGCAGAAAGCGAGGAGTCTCCGGCCCTGCCCCTCGCTTCTTTTTGGCTGGGGCAGGTGCGCAAATCGCTCGGCAATTACGGTGGCGCCATCAGCGCTTTTCAAAAATACCTAAGCCTTGGCGATACCTCCGGTTATTACGCCCTTTGGGCGAAAGAAGAATTGGAAACCTGCCGCTGGGCAAATGATGCCCAACTACCCGGCGGCGTAAATGTCACCGTCCAGCATTTGGACAATAAAATCAACTCTCCGTACTCGGAGTTCGGTGCCGTGGAGCAAGGTTCCTCGCTGTATTTTTCATCCTACCGTTATCAGTATAAAAACGATGCACACCAGCCGGAACGCAAGCTGTCAAAAATCCTTGTCTCCGAAAATATGTCCAAAAGCCGCACCCTGTCCGGAGGTTTCAACGACAATGAAAAACACACAGCCCACATGTCCTTTTCCCCCGCTGGCCACCGCATTTATTTTACCCTTTGTGACTTTGTGACCTCCTCCGACATTCGCTGCGAAATTTATTACCGCGACAAAGACAGCCGCGGACGCTGGGAAAAGAAGCCCCACAAACTCGAAGATTTCATCAATAAAAAGGAATTCACTGCCACGCAGCCCTCCATTGGTTTCGATTCCATCGGGCAAAAGGAGGTGCTGTATTTCGTCTCTGACCGGCCCGGCGGAAAAGGAAAACTCGACATTTGGTACACGTTTTTGGAGGAAGATAAATTTTCGGAACCAGTCAACTTAGCGGCCGTCAACACGCCGGAAAATGACATCACGCCGTTTTTCGATTCCCGGTCGCAAATGCTGTTTTTTAGCTCGGAAGGGCATCCCGGTTTCGGCGGTTACGATATTTTTAAAATAGAAAGGGACAGCGTTTGGGGGCCTGTCGTGAACCTCGGCAAGCCCGTCAATACCAGCTATCACGACATTTATTACAGCCCTGGCAGCGGCCTGGGCACGGCGTTTCTTTCGTCCAACCGGCCAGGCGCTTATTACCTCGACGCCTCTAACAAAGCCTGCTGTTACGATATTTTCAAAGTCGTCGTGGAGCCAGTGCCGCCCGACACGACAGGGAAAACACCAGTCGTGGCGGCTGGACCAACGCCAACACCCCCGGCAGAACCTGCCTCGCTGGAAGATTTCCTGCCATTGGCCCTGTATTTCGACAACGACGAACCCGACAAACACACCCTGCGCACCACCACCAAAAAAACATACGAGGCCACTTACAGCAAATTCATCGCACGGAATCAAGAATACCAGGAACGCTACACGCAAAATTTGGACGAAGACGAGGCCTCCGATGCAACGCTCGCACTGGTAGATTTTTTTGAAAACGAGGTGCGCCGCGGCTACAACCACCTCAACCTGTTTTCAGCTATTTTACTAAAAAGGCTGGAAAAAGGCGAGCGCGTGGAAATTGTCATCAAAGGATTCACCAGCCCGCGGGCTAAGAGCGAATACAACGACAACCTCGCTAAACGCCGCATCAGCAGCCTGCGCAACCACTTCGATTCCTATGATTCGGGCGTCTTCAGCCAATACCTGAAGACTGAAAAATTAGTCATTTCGGAGGCACCATTCGGCGAAACAAAAGCCTCTGCCAAAGTCAGCGACGACCTCTCGGACGAGCGCAACTCCATCTATAGCGTGGATGCTGCAATGGAAAGAAGAGTGGAAATCGTGGAGGTGAAATAGTTATGAGTTATGATGCGTTGTCCTGAAAAACCTTTATACCCAAACCCGATACTCCCCCTACCCACCCGCTATTTTGCCCGCCTGGCAGCGGCATTGGCCTGTTTCACCGGGATTCTACTTCCCACCACTCAATTATGACTGTATTTTTGGCCTGAAGAAGCAGATTTTTATTCATCTTGATTTTAAGACCATTTCAAAGGCAACGACTATGAGCGATACCCGGCATTTCCTCAAGTCAAACCAAAAAACCCTCCTTCAAACCGCCCTCGGCCTTTTCTTTTTGGGGTTGGGTATTTACTTCCTGCGGCATGAACAGACGGAGGTACGCCAGGTCGTGGCAGTGCTGGGGCATGCAGATGTACGGTGGGTGCTGTCGGGGGTGCTGCTGCTCACCCTTTTCGTAGCGGTGCAGGGGCTGATGTACGTGTACAGCTTTCGGGCCATTGGGCAGCGCATTGGTTTGGGTACGGCGTCGGCACTGTACCTGAAGCGCAACCTCATCAGCGTGTTCCTGCCTGCCGGGCTGCTGACGAACCTGTTTTTTTTCAACGAAGAACTGGAGCGCAATGAAGGAGTCACGCAAACGCAGGCCTATTTTGCCTCTTCCATTTTTAGCGTTTGCTCCATCCTGTCGAGCATCATTGCCGGGTTGCCGGCGCTGTTTTGGTTAGCGCTCAAGAGCCACTTGTCCGGCGAGATGGCGGTGGGTATTTTGCTCACGGTTGCCTCTTTCGCCGGGTTGTTTTTTGGGGTAAAAAGTTTAATGAAAAAAAGGGTCGTTTATCGCTTTTTACAAAAACACGCACCGCCGTTTGCCCAGGTAATTGACCAGTTGGTGAGCCACGCCTTTCAAGCCCGCGCATTCTGGACGGTGGCCGCCTTGTCATGCGTCATCGAAATCATTGGCATTTTGCACCTGTACATTTCCATGGCAGCGTTGGGAAACGGGGCGGCACTGTCAGCAGCAGTGATTGGTTACGCCATCGTGTTGGTGTTGCTGATGAGTTCGCCGTTCCTGCGGGGGGTTGGAGTCATAGAGGCGGCGCTCACCTACGCGCTCACGCAGTTCGGTTTCCCTACGGTGCAGGCCGTTTCGGTAGCCATGCTGTTCCGGTTTTTTGAATTCTGGTCGTTGCTGGTGCTGGGAGCGGTGGTGTTCATCGTGCAAAGGGGCAGGCTGTTCGTGCGGGTATTCCCGGCGCTGCTGCTGTTTGGGTTGGGCTTAGTGAACATTCTGAGCGCTATTACTCCCGCTGCACCCGAACGGCTGCGCCTGCTCAAAGAATACTTGCCCATAGAAGCGGTACATGCTTCGACCTATTTCGTACTATTTTCCGGGGTGTTGATGCTCGGTGTCGGGGCGTACTTAGTACGGGGGCTGCGCAATGCCTGGTGGATGGCAGTAGTGCTGAGCGCCCTTTCCCTGCTCACCCATTTGACAAAAGGTATAGATTATGAGGAGGCCACCCTTGCGCTGGTAGTGCTGGCCAGCTTGCTGTACGAGCGGAAACAATATTTCATAAAAAGCGACTTGCAATTAGCCAAACGGAGCCTCTTCCCCGGTCTGGTGGCAGTAGGTGGTGTGTTGTTGTTCGGCACCCTCGGCTTCTTTTTTTTGGATGAAAAACATTTCGGTTCCGGTTTCAATGGGTGGCAGTCGTTTCAAGATGCGGTATCTACTTTCTTTTTGATAAATATGGATTTGACGCCCGCCACCACCTTCGGCAAAGAATTTCTCTACGCCATGAACATACTTGGCGGGGCGGCCATGTCCTATCTTGGCTTCCTGCTTTTGAGGCCATTAGTACTCCGCCCCCCAACTGTGGATGATGACCGGCTGCGCGCAAAGGCCTTAGTGGAAAAATATGGGCGCTCCCCCCTCGATTATTTCAAAACCTATTTTGATAAAAACTTTTGGTTCAGCGAAGATGGCGAAGGCTTCGTGGCCTTCAAAACAAGCCATAGCTATGCCATTGCCCTGGAGGCTCCGGTGTGCCGGGACGAGGCAGCTATGGTTGGAATCATTCCCGCCTTCGAACGCTGGAGCCGCCAAAACGGACTCCGTCCTGCCTGGTACCGCATCGCAGAAAGCAGCAAAACGGTTTTTGAAAAACTCGGCAAGAAGCTACTCCCCATCGGTGAGGATGCCACCGTAAACCTCGACACATTCTCCATGCAGGGCAGCGAAAAAAAAGCGCTCCGAAATGCGCTGAACAAAGTGGCCAAGGACGGCCTTTCCTTCCACGCCTACGACCCGCCACAACGCGAGGGCTTCCTCCAACAACTCAAGGCTGTCAGCGATGAATGGCTCCGGGGTATGGGGCGCGGCGAACTCGTCTTTTCCCAAGGGCTTTTTGAAGAAAAAGAATTGAAAACCCAGCCCATTTTTACCCTCGAAAACTTAGAAGGAAGAATCGTTGGCTTTGTGAACATCATCCCCTGCTACGCTCCCGGCGAAGCCAACTTCGACCTCATGCGCAAGACGAACGATGCCCCCAACGGTGCGATGGATTTCCTGTTCGTCAACATGTTTGAAACCTTGAAAAAAAAAGGCTTCCGCCGCTGCAACCTCGGCATGGTGCCCATGAGCGGCATTGATGACCCGGATAACATACAGGAGCGCATTATCAAACTTGCCTACGAGCGGATGGGGCAGTTTTCGCACTACAAGAGCCTGCGTTTTTTCAAGGAAAAATTCGTCCCGCAATGGCAAATGATGTACATGGCTTACAGTGCCCCTTTCGATTTGGCGTACCTGCCAGGGGCGCTGGAGCGCGTGATGGAACCTTGATGAAAAGAGGATTTTAGGCGCAGGTAGCTCAAACAAAAAACGTATCTGTTCAAGATTCAATGGTGGTTCTTCGAGTTGATGGGGTTCAAAATTCTATGGTAATTCTTCGAGCGGCAGGGTTTTGAACCCTGCGTTTTCGAACCTGAAACGCAGGGTTCAAAACCCTGCCGCTCGAAAAACCACTATGATTTTTTGAACGGATATTCATGAAAAACGGTAGCGATGAAAATTCATTTTTTGCTCATTACGGCAGCCCTGCTCAGCGGGCAAGTTGCATTCTCCCAGAAAAACAAACTGCCGCTCATCATCACGCCCCCTGTTGGGCAAACCGACGGCCCGCTCGTGATTTTCCTATCGGGCGATGGCGGCTGGCACTTCTTCTGTCAGCCTTTTTCTGATAAATTAGCCTCCACCGGCCTGCCGGTAATCGGCTGGAATTGTAAAAAATATTTCTGGGAAACGGTACAACCGGAAAAGGCGGCAGCCGATTTTTCAAAGGTGCTGGAGGAATACATGAACAAGTGGAACCGCCATTCTGCCGTGCTCATCGGGCTGTCGTTTGGCGGTGACGTTATGCCTTTTATTTACAATCACCTGCCGGACGATGTGAAGCAGAAAATAAAACTCGTGGTGCTACTGTCCCCTTCCAAAACCACCGATTTTGAAGTACACTACGCAGACATGATAGGCATCGGCGGCGACAAGTACCCGCACAACGTCATCGAGGCAGTAGGAAAAATTGGCTCGACGCCTGTCCTGTGCGTCTATGGCGACCAGGAAACTTCCGTTTTTCCCGCCGGTTTCGGGCAGGCCAACGTGCAATTTGGCGTGGTGAAAGGCACCCACTATTACACCGACATTGAGGGCGTTTCCCATTTGGTTTGGAAACAGCTTTCGCGATTGGATTAGCGCTTGCTGACCTACGTTTACTGAACTTCCAAAGTTTATACTTCTGGCCGTTAACTGTTGGCCGTTAGCTGTTGGCTGGGAGCCAAGAGCCAATGGACAAAACCTGGCGCTCCAAAGTTTGGCAAACGTAAATCGTGGTGAAGCAAGGGGCACTGCTGGAAATGCAGAAATATCAAATGGAGTTGCTGGAAGAATGGACTGGGCAGAGCAGGTTCTAAGACAAGGTGACTTAGGCTCATGTCGGTTTGCAGTGAAAACGTACTGGCGAACTCCCGTTCGTTCGCCAGGAAAAATTATCTGGCGAACAGGAGTTCGCCAGTACGTCAGGCTACCAAAACACGACAGGCTGCGCCTCTTTCAATAAGGGGAATGCGGCCAATTTCAGCCGCTTTAATTGCCGCTCATGTTTTTCTAAATCCTCCATCATATCATGGCGGTGATGGGCACCCTCTACTGTATAGCCACCGGCAACAGCCTTCTGTAATGAAGATTCCAACAAGGGCAAGGTTTCGTTTTGGTACACTATAAAGGCATTTACCAAAACACCTCTCGCCCTTTTAGCATCGCCATCAAAAGCTGCTTTATTCATTTCGAGCATTTGGCAATAGAAGAAGACCTCCTCTCTCCAGAATTTCACCTCTTCGAGCCAACGGCCCCATGCTGAAAGGGCTGGCCGATGGGAAATGAATTGCGGCCCCGGGGGGCGCTCTGGTAAGTTTGGAATGGTTGATTTGAATGCGACTTTCATCAGTGGAATGTTTTTTAAAAAAAAAATTGCAACCAAAACGAGCAGGCGCCAAGGTGGCGCCACAGGAAAGTTAATCGGGGTGAAAGGTCGAAGGTTTGGCTCATGCCGGTTTGTGGTGAAATCGTACTGGCGAACAGGAGTTCGCCAGTACGATTCACCTTAGTTCAAAATAAAACTGACGACCCTGATAAATTAGACTTTGGACAGTTTCACTAACCCACGGATTTATCCGGGGGATACGGCGTAAATCCCCTCACTATCTGTGGGTTTTAACCCCCATAAAGCGTTGGAAGCGGGTTAAAACCCAGATAAAATAAAGCATTTGGGCACCCCCGGATGAATCCGGGGGTTAGTAAAAAAGTGTCCAAAGTCTAACTGATAAAGAATAAAGGTGGCGGATGCCGCCTACCGGCAACCCATCTGGGGCGGCCACAAGGGCCGCCCCTGCTGCCCATTTGTGCGGGGCAAAAAACAACCCGCCGGTGTTATGGTTTCCGGCGGGTTGATGGGTAGGGGCTTGGAAGGAAGAAAAGCCCCGTTTGCAAGTTAGCGATTAATGATTAGAAGATTTGGGGGCAGGAGCCTTTGGCTGATTGCCAGCGGCATTGGCCTTGCTGCTACTCGATTTTTTTACATGCCCATGGTGCTTCTTCATCGGCGCCGGGGTGCTTGTTGCAGGTTTGGATGGCGCATTAGTGGAGGCCGTAGTTGCCGTGGTGGAGGCTGGTTTCCCTTGTGCGGCAGAAGGCGTCGCCGCCATTGGTTTCGATTTCGCAACTGCGTTGGCGGCTCCGGCTGAAGCGGGAGCAGTTTGGTGCGTAACAGCAGGTTTTGCCGCTGTGGTAGTTGCCGGTTTGGTCACGGGTTTCGTGCTTTGATTACTCTGGGCGTTTGCCAAGCCTGCTGCGAAAAGGAGGGTGAGAGCCGTTGAAAAAAGGACTTTTTTCATGATAATGAAATTTTGATGGTTAAGAAAAATGAGATGATGTTTCGATTGGTTTTCTGAAGTTTTTTACAACTCAAAGTTACGGGCGGATTGAAGTGAATTGAGCAGCGCTTTTGTCCGTTTGGAGGGGACTTTTGCCCTCTTTGCCGTAAGTAGCTCCTAATGCCGTTTCTTTTTTCTCATTTTTGTGGTACAAACCTCATCCATGGATTTTTACAAATACAGGAGGAGAATAGCTTTTTGGTCGGCCCTGGCAGTGGCTGCCATGGAAATTGCCAGGCAGTGGGCATTGGGCGATTATGTTGAAATAGGGGATGCTTCCATAGATTTTACTGCCGTATTTGTGTGCAACTGGCTGATATGGCGGTTCAACTTTTTTGTGGATGACTTTCAGCAGCGGCTGAACCTCTCCAGTCACCCCCGGCTTTTCTTTTTCCGGGCCTTGCTCATTTTTACTGTAGGCACCGCCATCGTGCTGATCATAGAAAGCTTAGTTCACCAGTTTTTCAGGGAACCCAGCGACAATGTCTGGTTCTATTTCCTGCGGGGCATTTTCCACAACATCCTGATATTGGTGATTTACTTTTCGCTGCAAACAGAACACCGCCGCCGGAATATCGCCCTCGAAAACGCGCAGTTGAAGGAGGAGAGCATTCAGGCACAGCTAAAACTACTGGGCCAGCAGGTGAACCCCCACTTCCTTTTTAATGCCCTCAACACTTTGAAAAGCATGGCTAGAAATAACGACCCCCAGGTGACGGATTTTGTCACCCACCTTTCCAGCCTTTACCGCTACCTGCTGCAAAACAACCCCCGCCAACAAGTGACGCTGATAGAAGAATTGGACATGCTGAAATCCTATGCCTTTTTGCTGAAAACCCGTTTTGCTGAAAATTTCAACTTGCACATTGACCTCGCAGAAAGCCTTATGTCAAACAGGATACCGCCCCTTACTTTTCAGCTATTGCTAGAAAATGCCGTCAAGCATAATATTATGAGCGCGGAAAAACCGCTGCTCATCGAGATTTATTGCCACGACGAAAACCATATCGCTGTCCGAAACAACTTGCAAATCAGAAGGTCGGTGGAAGCAGGAACAGGCACCGGCCTGGAAAATATCAACCTGCGCTATCAGCTTTTGACGGGCCAAAACATTGCCATTGAAAAAACAGAACAATCATTTACCGTCGTTCTGCCAATTATTTGGAGCAAATAGGCCGGCACTTGAATCTGTTCCTTTTGCCTGTGCTTGATTTTATCACTTATCTTAGGTTGCTCTATGGAGATTTTAATAGTTGAAGACGAGCCGCTCACCGCCATTGATTTGGCCAATACCATCAAAGAGGTGGAGCCTGCTGCGCAAATAATTAAAATGACAGATAGCATCGAAGCTACGGTCAGTTACCTGAAAAATAAACCGCACATTGACTTGGCATTTTTCGACATCCAATTGGCCGATGGGCTGAGCTTCGAAATTTTCAAAGAAACGGAACTGCGCTGTCCAGTCATTTTTTGCACAGCCTTTGACGAGTATGCCTTGCTTGCCTTCCAGACAAATGGCGTCGAGTATATTTTAAAACCTTTCGATGAAAAATCCGTGGGTAGGGCCATGGAGAAAGTAAAGTCGCTGGCCAATTTTTACCATAAGGGGAACCCCGATTTGGAGAAGATAGCAAAAGTGATGGAGCAGCTCCAGCCTTCCAAAAAAAACAACTTCCTGGTAAATTTTCAAGGTAAGTTCTTCCCCATTTCCGTCAAGGACATTGCTTTTTTTACCGTGCTGGGTGATACGACTTGGCTGTACACCTTCAAGGAGGAGAGTTTCTATGTGCCCCATTCTCTGGAAGAATTGGAAAGCATGCTCGATGAGCGCCAATTTTACCGGGCCAACCGGCAGTACCTCATCAACTTCGCAGCCGTGCACCATGTAGAAAATGACTTCGCCCGGAAGCTGTCCCTCAAATTGAGTATAAGAACTCCAGACGCCGTGATAATAAGCAAAGCAAAAGCTACGGACTTTCTGCGTTGGATGAACGAGCGGTAAGGGTAGGATTTGCCCTTATGTTGGCGAAGCCAGACCAAATGGATGGATAGATTGGGGATGGCAGGTGTTTACCCACATTATTTTATAAAGAACCTTTGTTCAAACAACAACCAAATTAAATGAAAAGAAGCCAAAGGTGAGAGGTGGGAGGTGGGAGGCCGGGAATTCCTAATAGTATTGAACTAACAGGTAGCTTCTATACTTCTGGCCGTTAGCTGCTGGCCATTGGCTTTTGGCTAAAAGCCAATGGCTAATCCTGATAGCTATCGGGAAATAGCAAATTTTAAATGAACAAAACCTGCCGCTCCATAGTATAAGTTAAGAGCTTGTTTGGCCTTTGAGCTACGCCCTCACGCTGCGTAGTTCAATTAACCAATTTCACCGGCAGCCACCAGATGTTTGGACTTATTGGGCAGTGACGGCTCATAAATCTCGTCTGGTATTTTTTCTAAAAAAAATGACCAAAAAATATCCTTACATAAAATACGAACCACAACGGCTGACGCCGGAAGAAACACTCCGACGCAGTGGAGAATACCGCTCTTTCATGGACCGCCGCCGCACAGTGCGGCATTTTTCTGACAAGCCGGTGCCGGGAGAGGTTATCGAAAACCTCATCATGACTGCCTCTGCCGCACCCTCCGGTGCACACAAGCAGCCCTGGACTTTTTGCGCTGTGGGCGACCCCGCTCTTAAAACCGAAATCAGAAAGGCCGCCGAACAGGAGGAGTTTACGAGCTACCACGGCCGCATGAGCGAAGAATGGCTTGCTGACCTCGCACCGCTCGGCACGGACTGGCATAAGCCTTTCCTTGAAATTGCCCCCTGGCTCATCATCGTTTTCAAAAAAGCCTACGACATCCTCCCGGACGGCACCCCCCGGAAATGCTATTACGTGAATGAATCGGTGGGCCTGGCCTGCGGCTTCCTGCTCACTGCCATCCACAACGCCGGCCTCGTGGCGCTGACACACACGCCCAGCCCCATGAATTTTTTGCAAACAATCCTCGGCCGTCCGGAAAATGAACGCCCTTTCCTGCTCATCCCCGTTGGCTACCCGGCGGAGGAAGTCATGGTGCCGGATTTGAAAAGAAAAAAAGCGGGCGAGGTGATTGTGTGGCGTTAGACGGCCCTACGGCCCTAAGGTTCTACGGTATTTCGGTGCCACGGTACAACGGCACCTGAGCCTGGCTGGAAGACGAGAGACTTGCGCAAATGACGTACACAAAGCCATGTTCCTGGAAAATGGAAAGTACATGAGCTTCGTTTCCAAATCAAATGCTGGTCGTGTCAAATCGAGGGTGGCATTCGACGCTGAGAAACGCTGATTCCTTTTGATTTTACGCTGAACGCGGCATAAAAAACCATAAAAAACCAGCGTCTCTCAGCGTCGAAAATCACCCATGAGTTGACATTATCCGAATGTTTTTTCAAAATACCGGAGCCTGCTCAAGGAAATGCCCGGCGATTGACCCCTGCTCTGTCAAACGGCCACCGGTGCTTGGATGTGGGGGTGCGGGTCGTAATTTTCCAACTCGAAATCTTCAAATTTAAAAGAGAAAATATCCCGCACAGCAGGGTTTAGCTTCATGGCGGGCAAGGGGCGGGGTGTACGGGTCAGTTGAAGGCGGGCCTGTTCGAGGTGGTTTTGATAGAGGTGCACGTCGCCGAAAGTGTGGACGAACTCGCCGGGCTGTAAGCCGCAAACTTGCGCCATCATCAGGGTGAGCAAGGCATAAGAAGCAATGTTAAACGGCACGCCGAGAAACACGTCGGCAGAGCGCTGGTACAACTGGCAAGACAGCATCCCGCCTGCGACGTAAAACTGGAAAAGCGCGTGGCAGGGGCTGAGCCGCATGTCGGGCAGGTCGCCCACATTCCAGGCATTGACGATGATGCGGCGGCTGGCGGGGTCGGTTTTTATCAAGTGCACAGCTTGCTCGATTTGGTTCACCACCCGGCCGTCTTTGGCCTCCCAGGCCACCCATTGTTTGCCGTAAATTGGGCCGAGACTACCATCCTCATCCGCCCATTCATTCCAAATTCTCACGCCGTGGTCTTGCAGGTATTTTACATTGGTGCCGCCCATCAGGAACCACAATAGTTCGTAAATGATGGATTTGGTGTGGAGCTTTTTTGTGGTCATCAGCGGGAAGCCATCTTGCAGGCCGAACCGCATTTGGTGCCCGAAAACGCTGAGTGTTCCCGTGCCGGTACGGTCTGATTTCTGAACTCCGTGGTCAAGGATGTGCTGAAGCAAATCGAGATACTGCCGCATTGTCACCAGGTTTTTTTTTGAAAAAAATAGCAAATCTTTATTGAGCCTGTCAGGATTACAACCTTTCCCCCACTAACGCATACAAACCGTGGGGTCATAAAAGTTCGCTGGGAGAATTTTTACAAACTGCACTCAAAACTATCCGATGAGCTGCTAAAAAAAATGAGAACCCCCCCTCAACGTTTCCACTCCTCGTGCGTTTTTCACCAGACTTTCACTTTCCTAAAAACAAAGGTATGCAGACCACAAGAATTTTCACGGCCCGAATGAGCGCTATCCTACTGGTGCTGTTGCCCGCTCTGCTTTTTTCGCAACCACAGGATGGCTGGCAACTGAAAAGAGACAAAGGCGGTGTAAAAGTTTACATGAGAGACGCAGCCGGCTCGAAAATCAAGGAGCTGAAATTCACCACCAGCATCCACGCCTCACTGAACACCATCGCCTATGTGCTCACCAATGTGGAGGGCTTCGACAACTGGGTGTATGCCAGTGTGATGTCCGAAACCATCAAAAAAGTATCCGATACGGAGGTGTACTATTATACGGAAATGGACTTCCCGTGGCCGCTGAGCAACCGCGACTTAGTGCTCTATTCTAAATTCTGGCAAGACCCCAAGACCCTGGCGCTGCATTCCGTGACCACCTCGGCACACTGGATGAAGCCCGAAAAAGAAAACATCGTGCGCATCAAAAAGGCCGATCTGCGCTGGAGCTTCACGCCCACTGGCAATGGCAACATTCGGGTTGATTACTACCTTAAGTCCGACCCCGGCGGAATCATTCCCGCCTGGCTCGTCAACCTCGCTGCCGACCAAGGCCCCATGCAAACAATGGTCAAATTAAAGGAGGAATTGAAAAAAGAGGAGTACCGGCACAAAACCTTGGCGTTCGTTCAGGAGTATAAGTAGAGGGGTTGTGCCGGGTATTTCCAGCGAATTGCAGTTTGGGGGGAAGGAGGACTTTGAACTGGCGCCGGCACTAAAAATTCCCAGGATGCTTTTTCATCCAGCCTCAATCGGCTTTCACTTCATAAAACTCATAAGCCGCCCGTTCGGGCGAGCAAATGGCCAGGCGGTCGCCTTCGGCGATGAGGTAGTATTGCAGCGAAGAAGTGTTGTCTAATTTTATACTCCACAGGCCCTCGCCGGCAGTCTGCATTTTCACCCACTTAAAAGGCGAGTGTTCGTTGGGGCGCCAGGCGAGGAAAACATTTTCAGCGTCCTTCACCTTAGCTGACACCATCACTCCCGTGGCCGTGCGCTTGTGTGCGACATCGCTCACCACTGGATTTTTGCCGTTGAACAAGGGGTGCGACAGGAGGTTTCCTGTGCGTTTTTCCATCAGCTCCACAATACCGGCAGACTCGGAATTTCCGATGGAGACGGAATAAACGAGGTTCTTTCTGAAAGCCCCGTAATCGTAGAGGTTGTTCGGGTCGTTTTTTACCTCTGCATCAATGAAGTCCTGGAATTTATTGGCCATTTTCAGGTATTCGCCGTTGGCGAAATTTTCCATGACAATGGTGCGGCAATGCCCGATATAGATTTTCCGGAACAATGGGTTGGCGAGCAGGTTGGTGATGAGCGGGCGCTTTTGGTCACGGTTTTTATAATGGGCAAACAGGCTGTAAGTCTGCATTTCTTCAACGGTTAGTTCGCCTGCTTTTTCGCCGTCCCACCGGAAGCCGCCGAAAGAAATGTTCATGTCCCAGACGATGGGAGTGAACAGGCTGTCGGGGGTGCGGTAGAGGTAATAATTGTGGCAGAGCCGCCCGGCATAGCTGTCGAGATTGACCAGCACGTTGTTGAAGGCGTGCATCCAAAGCACGGCGTCCACGTTCATCGCCTCTTCTATTTTTTCGGGATGGGCGTTGAGGAGTTTAGTCAAATCTATCAACTCCCGCCACTCATCTTTTTTATTGCTTTCCAACTCGTACCAGCCGAGATAACAAGCGGAATCTCCACCGGCATACATCAACGAAGCTTTGTCGCCCTGCGGGCAATCGTTTTCACCGAGCTGGTTGATGATGTCCCACTCCGGGTCGCATTTGATGAAGGTGTTTTGGCTGCCGCCAAAAGCTTCCTGGAGGAACACCTCGTCCACCGCCTGGGTATTGCTGTACAAACCGAGGTATTCATCATTGACGTAAACTTTGGCAAAATTGCAACGCGAGGCGGGCATGTACTTGCGGGCGATTTCATAGGAAAGAATTTCGCGCACGAAGCTGGGGTCCTGAAAGACATTCGACAGCTTGATGGTTTTGTAGCCGCCGGGAAAGGCCTGGTCTTTTTTTACGAAATCAGCTTTTAGGTTGAAAGGCAGCTTGTGCTGCCCCTTTGAGCGGGGGTTGTTGTAAGAGCTGTTGCCTTTGTACCGCACGCCCACTTGCTCAAAAGCCTGGCCGTCAATCGTGACGGTGGCCTCCACTCGCTCTTTACTGCCAGACATTTTCAGCGAATCGAGCAGATGGTGCCAGCCTTCCGCCGGAATGGCAATGCGAATCTCCGTGATGTGGTTCACATCGTACAGGCCCTGCGCATGCACCTGCAAGGCTGCCAACAGAAAAAAAACAAATGGGGAGAGGTTCAACTTCATGTCAACGATGTGGCTATTTGTTCAGCCCGGCAAGGGTGGCAGTGTGCCATTCCCACATGTAATTGGCCGGGCTGTAACTGAATAGCGCGGCGTTTTCTGCGGCAATGTAATACTCGATGGACGCCTCACCGTTTTGCGGGAGTATGGTGATTCCGTACACTCCATCTCCAGCTTCGCCATCATTGCTTCTGCCATCATCGTGCATGGGCACCTGGCTAAAATTCTCCTGCCCGGCAAGCCTGTACATCAGCAATACCCGTTTCGGGAATTTATCCACTGTAGCCGTGATGTGGAAATTCTCCACTTTTTTGTTGGACAAAGGCGTGCGCTCAACGGCCTTGACGTTTGAAATGCCGGAAGGAATGACGGCCAGCGCAGGGTGCACTTTTAAAAACGAGGCCCGCTTAGACATAAACTGCACGAGGCCAGGAATCTTGCTTTGCTTGCCAATGGTTTTGTTCAGGCTTCCGTCGAAGTCATCGAGGGTATAATCCTTGTTCGTGTCTTTTTCGACATCCTTGCGGATCAGGCTCTGCAATTCGGTGGCACGTTGCTCGAACTTGCCACTGAGAAAATAATCGTGAAGGATGGCACGGGTGTGCGACAGGTAAATCTTACGGTACTCCTCGTTTTCGAGTAGCTTGCTGATTAAAGGCTTCGATGGATTGTCTGCATTCAGCAGGGGGTCGAGTTCTATGAGGTCTTTGGTGCGCAAATCGGAGCCTGTACCGATATTTTTGAAGCTGCCGAAGCAAAGGTTCAGGTCCCACACAATGGGGTAAAAACGGCCATTTGCACCTTTATAAAGATAATAGTTGACGCTGTGCTGGCCGCTGTAGCTGCTAAGGTTGACGAGCACATTATTAAAGGCCAGCATCCAGAGCGTGACATCCACGTCGAGCACCGTGCCCACCCTTTCGGGATCTTCGTTGAGCAGCAAGGCGAGTTCCATCAAGTCGCTGGTGCCGTGTTCCGACAGTTTTTCAAAATTGAATTCATAGCATTCGGGGGAGCTATCGTACTCCAGCGAGCCATAGATGTTTTGCTTACAGCCCTCCGGGCATTTTCCATCCAAAACCTGCCGGACCTTGAATAATGGCCTTCCGGCTCCGCCGAAATAGCGCTCCAGAAATACAGGCTCCTCGACGGATTCGATGTTCACCAGCAGCCCGTAATAGGCGCCGTTGATGGTCACTTTGGCAAAGTTGGCTTTTGGCGCCGGCATGTACGACCGGGCAATTTCGTAGCCCAACACTTCGCGCAGCAGGCTGGGGTCGCGCAGCGAATTGGAGAGGTTGATGGACTTGTACCCCTGAATATTTTGCTCCTTGCTTTTATAGTCCAACCCGATGCGTAGGGGATTGCGCCGCATGCCGGGTGCAAAAGAGTGGGTGCCGCGGTAGCGCACGCCGGCATTTTCAAATTTTTGGCCGTTGATGACTACGGTAGCTTCGAGCATGCCGTTCCCATTGAAGCGCAAAGAGTCTAAGTAGTATTGCCAATTGCTTACCGGAAAAGTGATTTTGATATCCTGCACTTTGCCAGTTTCATAAAAATCTGCCGTCGCAGGCACCTCCTGGGAATTAGCCATCTGCAAGGCGGCCGTCAAAAAAATAAACAGTAGTAGCGTGATTCGTTTCATATCAAGTATCTGTTAGCTGTTTGGATTTTGTGTGATTGGTATTATTCGTGAAAAAACTGTAGCGGCGAGCATCGTCAGGCAGCGCCAAAACGGCTGCATTATACCGGCCCGTTTTTTTGGGCATGCAATAATAAAAAAAAGACTTTGAAACCGGGTTGTTCCTCCTCAGCTCAGCACTCCTCAAAATACCCTGACTTGGTGTTTTTGCGCACTTTATTCCACGGGTAGCACCGGCCGTTCATTGCCACGTAAACACCCGGAGGCATGGTTTGGAGAAAAGCCAGTGCACTGCCAAGGTTAAAGAACCCATCGGAAGAGGTGCCGAAAGCATAGGGTATCATGGCTCCGGTGAGCACGATGGTTTTGCCGTTGAATTGTTGCTTTGCCAGATATTCTGCGGTGGCCACCATGGTGTCAGTTCCGTGGGTAATGAGGATGTTGCCGTGCGGGCAAAGTTTGCAGTTGTGAGCGATGATTTCGCGGTCGGCTCCCGTCATATCGAGGCTGTCCACCATCATTAGGGTTTTGATGTCGAAATCGAGCGTACAGCGTCCCCGTTCCAACATGGCGGGCAGGTGTGTATCCTTGAAATAAAGCCCTCCCGAAATGTAGTTGTAGTCTTTGTCGAATGTTCCCCCCGTAACGAAAATCTGAATCATCTTTTGCTGCTTAAAAAAGGTCAATCAAGGTGCTTTGCAATTTTAAATAAAAGGCAAATATTGCCAATTCCGGGCGGCCATAAGGCATGTGTGCGATTTAATTTTAGCCAGCAGTACAAGGTGCATCATTTTTACTAACTTTCGGCAGTTTTTTCCCTCACCAGTTTTTTAACAAAAATCATTATGAAAATTGACATTAAAACGCTGCTCGGCAATGATGCCGGAACCCTCCTGAACCACGAATG
>SCUG01000413.1 GCA_004297645.1 Saprospiraceae bacterium
CAGAAAATCAATAGCGGCCTTACTTGCCTGACCCCGCCGGGCCATTCCGGCGAAGCCGCAAAAATAACCAACTGCCAATAACGGCCAACTAATGCTCGCCAAGAATGAATATCCATATTGTGCAATCCGGCTTCCTTGATAAATAATTCCTGCTTGTGCGGAAACTCTCCTGGCTGCTGCTGCGGGGCAGCCATTTATGCCTTATCGTTTTTTTTTGAAAAATAGATACAGCCGTTAAAAGGAATATATTTGCCCGCATGAACATCGAGCTATTTATTGCCAAACGGGTGGCATCCGTCAAAAGGCAATCGTTTTCCGGCCTCATCATCAGAATCGCCGTGGTGGCGATAGCGCTGAGTCTATCGGTTATGATTGTAGCGTCGGCGGTTATCACTGGATTCAAGCACCAGATTGGCGAGAAGATTTTCGGCTTTTGGGGGCATATCCACATCACGAGTACCCAGGTAAACCGCACTACGGGGGAGTCCATTCCCATCAGTATGCACCAGGCATTTTATCCCTCCCTCGAAGAAACTGGACAGATACCTTACACTGGCAATGCCTCGCTTCTCGGTTTCGAATTGCCGAAGGAAGTAGAACGAATGACGAATGGTGGCGTCCGGCACATTCAGGTGTTTGCCATGAAGCCTGGCATCATTAAGACAAAAAGGGAAATCGAGGGCATCATCCTGAAAGGAATAGGCAGCGACTACGATACGACGTTTTTTCAAAAATACCTTATCGAAGGAGGGTACCTGACCCTGCCCGATTCGGCGGCTGGCGACGGCATCATCCTTTCGCAACAAACGGCCAAACGGCTGGAACTGGGGGTTGGCGACAAGTTCGTTTTTCATTTTGTGCGCGAAGGAGAGGCGTTTCAGCGGCGGTTCATCGTGGAGGGCATCTACCGCACCGGCCTCGAAGAGTACGACCTGAAATTTGCATTGGTGGACATCAGGAAAGTGCAGGAAATGCTCGACTGGCAGCCTGACCAAGTGGGGGGCTTCGAAGTTTTTATTGACGATTTACGCGATCTGGATGTGTTCACAGAATACATTTATCTGGAGAAAATACCGGCTGACCAATATTGCGAAAACATCCGGGAGAAATTCCCGGCCATCTTCGAATGGCTCGGGCTGCAAGACATCAACGAAGTAGTCATTCTTGTCTTGATGCTCGTCGTCGGTCTCATCAATATGATTACAGCCCTCATGATTTTAATTTTGGAACGCACCAACATGATAGGCACGCTCAAAGCACTTGGGCAAACAAACTGGGGCATCCGGAAAATCTTTCTCTATCACGCCGCCTATATCATACTTATGGGGCTGTTCTGGGGAAATCTGGCGGGGTTGGCTTTTTGCTACATTCAGGAGCACTATGGCTTAGTGAAACTCTCGGAAGAAAATTATTATTTGTCCGTTGCCCCGGTCGAAATCAACGTGTTCACCATTCTTGCCCTAAATGCAGGCACGCTCTGTGTCACCCTCCTCTTCCTCGTTATCCCCTCATGGCTCGTTACCAGAATCAGCCCTGTAAAGGCCATTCGATTCAAATGATGCTGTGGCCGTGCCAGCGCTGAATTGGATGAAAGCATGCTATCAGGCACCTTTCAATGAACATCACAAATCTTCATGGAACCTTTTTAAAACGCCATCGTGTTGAATTCGCTATTGCCGGGCATTGTCTGAATTAATTTTTCTGTGGCTGATTTTTTGCCCGCAGAATTGCATTACTTTACCTCAAAATTTCTTCCCATGCAAAATTGGCGAAAACTCAATGGCGAGCGATTTGACATTCCCATCAAGCAGGCCGTCGAAGAAACAATCAAAAGGGAAACACAAGCTGGCCACCGGCTGAAAGTCTGCATCGGTACGGATTCCCAGGTGCACAATACCACCGTAGAATTCGCATCGGTCATCGTTTTCCTCCGCGAAAAAAAAGGCGGGTTTATGTACATCCTCAATTTTAAAATGGAAAAAACGCTGGGGCTGCGCGAACGCATGATTCTTGAGGTGGCCAAATCCGTTGAAATTGCTTATGATTTATGCGATTTGCTCGATGCCTACCACGTAGAGTTGGAGGTACATGCCGACATTAACACCGACCCGGCGTTTAAGTCCAATGTGGCGCTTCGGGAAGCGATGGGTTACATTCTCAGCATGGGCTTTGTCTTCAAAGCCAAGCCGGATGCTTTCGCCAGTTCCTCTTGTGCAGATAAGGTGATTTGATGGATGAGGCGGTACACCCCCCATCTTGTTCACGTTTTTCACTTCAAGCATTTTAGCAAGCCTGTGAATTTTTATAGTGATTATCGTTTTACCCCACGATTTCAAAAGTTAGGATGTATGCTTTACCTTGTAATGAAATACTTCCAATCTTTCAACTCGACTTTAGCCATTTGAGCAACCCCGGTTATCAACAAACAAAAGTGCCGGGTTAGCGAGGGTTTTAGTTTTTGGATGTCGGTAGAAAATACCGACATTCAAAAACTGGCAGTCAAC
>SCUG01000414.1 GCA_004297645.1 Saprospiraceae bacterium
GGGGAGTAAACACATTACCAGCACTTTTGCGGTTGACTGCCAGTTTTTGAATGTCGGTATTTTCTACCGACATCCAAAAACTAAAACCCTCGCTAACCCGGCACTTTTGTTTGTTGATAATCGGGGTTGCTCAAATGGCTAAAGTCGAGCTTTGGATTTTGGCAAGAAAGAAAAGGTGTTGAACTACGCCTGCCAAACGTACCATCTTTCCCGCCCAAACAAAGTTGGCGCAGTCATGGAATTGATCCGCCAATGCCAGCCCTCGACGATTGACGAGTGGGAACAATGGTATTTTGAGAACGCCTTCACTGCGGGCAAACGGAACTTGAAAGTTACACCCGCTGACCTTAAAGAATTAGGCGAACGCTTGTTTGAAAAAATCACAACAATTGTCATTCCCGATTGGCAGGAAGCTTTTCGGAGCTTGACACTTAAAGACTGCGAAGATTACATCCACAACCTCACCATCAACCGCACCTTCGACGGCTACCTCAGAGAAAAATCAGTCGTCAACGACGGGCTTGTCAAGATTTTTCCCAATGTCGTTTTTGTAGAAAGCCCTGCCGAACTAGACCATTCCGGGGATGTTGACTACATGGGGTATGTGGGGGAAAAGGCTTTCGGCATTCAAGTCAAGCCAATCACTGCCCGCTCGAACTTTGGCAATTACTCGCCCTCGGAAAGAATGAAAGCCATATTCACCGCTCACGGCTTTTTCTTCAGCCACCTGTCTAACCAGCCGAAGAACTCCCGCTGCCAGAGAATGCCATTTTGGGGCGAAAGCACCCAATGGTTTTCCTCCGGGAAATAAAGGAACTTGCTCGGAATGCCACGTAGTTGTGCAGCTTGGAAGGCCTGCATGCCTTCCGTCTCCGGGATGCGAAAATCCTTGCCGCCGTGAATCACGAGGATGGGCGTGTCCCAATTTTGCACGTAATGATGGGGCGAGTCCAGCTTCCAGGTTTTGGGCTGCGGCGTCTGCCAATACGGCCCTTCGAGGTCGTGATTGACGAAGAACATTTCCTCTGTGGAAAGATACATGCTCTCCATGTTGAAGACACCGTCGTGGGCGATGAATGCCTTGAACCGTTTGTTGTGATTGCCAGCCAGCCAATAGACCGAGTACCCGCCGAAGCTTGCGCCCACTGCGCCGAGGGCGTCGCTGTTCACGTAAGGCTCTTTGGCTACTTCGTCTATGGCCGACAGCAGGTCTTGCATGGCTTGCCCTCCGTAGTCGCCGGCGATTTGGTCGTTCCATTCCAGGCCGAAGGAGGGGAGGCCCCGCCGGTTGGGCGCCACGACGATGTAGTCGTTGGCGGCCATCATCTGGAAGTTCCAGCGGTAGCTCCAAAACTGGCTCACCGTGCTTTGCGGCCCGCCCTGGCAATAGAGCAGGGTGGGGTACTTTTTCGCCGGGTCGAAATGCGGCGGCAAAATGACCCACGTGAG
>SCUG01000415.1 GCA_004297645.1 Saprospiraceae bacterium
TGCCCGGGGCTACTTTTATAGCATATACACCTAATTGAGCACCGTGCTGTCTGCGTGGAAAGTCACCCGGTGACTTTGAGGGCAGCGGAATTTTTTTCCAGCACGATGCGAAGCGCCACCAAATTCCTGTTCATCATTAAATCGTTAACCATGCAACGTTTCATTTTACTTCTTCTCGTTTCCACTATCAGTTTTACGGCCTTCGGCCAATTGAAACCCCGCCATGAAAAAGCAGTAAGGGCCATTCCGCTCACGGCGGAAACGGTGGCCCCGCCGGCGCCGTTGCGGCCCGTTGTGCCACAGGCTGCACCTCTCTTTTCGGGCGAACGGCTGATGACACCCATCCCGCACTTTGCCCGGCCTGTAAAAAACCAACCGTCGCTCAAAGCATGGGTTTCCCCTGAAACGTCCACACCCTATTTCATCGAAGGGCAGTTTCAGCCCAGTCCCGGCAAAAGTACGAGCGGGCAGGTGTACGAATACCTCGACGCAGTACAGCCCGTGTTAAACATCAATGAACCTTCCAAAGAACTGAGCATCGCAAATACCGAGACCGACCAACTGGGCTTCACCCACGTGCGCCTGCAACAAAACTGGCAGGGCCTGCGCGTGTATGGTGCAGAGGCTGTTTTACACAAAAATCAGTTGGCATTTTATCTGCTCAATGGCCGTTTTTATCCCACGCCCTCGCTGCCCGATGTCACACCGCTGATTGACAAAGAGGCGGCCATAGACATTGCGCTGGCTGATGTGGCAGCTTTCACTTCCGTGAAAACACTGACGCAGCCGGAGAAAGAACTCCTCAATGGCAGCGCCCAAGTTGCCGAATTGGTGGTGTACCACGTGGACCAAAAAGAGGACGGCGAACACCTCGCCTGGCACGTGCAAATCGTGCCCAACCTCGCCGCCCGGTACAGCTATTTCATTGACGCCAAAACCGGCGAAATATTCAGCTACCACAGCGAACTTTGCCAGCTCGTCCCCGGCCTGAGCACCCCGCCCCCCGATGGCCCGGCGACCGCCAATGCCCTAGACCTGCTCGGCCAAACCCGCCTCATCAACACCTATGTTAAAAGCAACGTCTTTTACCTGATGGATGCCTCCCGCTCCATGTTCAACGGCGCGCAATCTTCGTTCCCCGACGATCCTGCGGGCGTCATCTGGACGATAGATGCGCAAAACACCTCGCCGGAAAACAGCAACTTCCAGGCGGCTCATATCGTCACGCTTTATAACACCTGGAACGACCCCAAATCCGTGAGTGCCCATTACAACGGCGGCAAAGCTTTCGAGTATTTTAAAAACACCTTCAACCGCAACAGCATCAACGGGCAGGGTGGCAACATCGTCTCGCTCATCAACGTGGTGGAAAGCGACAACACACAAATGGACAACGCCTTTTGGAACGGCGCCGCCATGTTTTACGGCAACGGCAACCAGGCGTTTGTCGCGCCCCTGTGCAAAGCCCTCGACGTGTCCGGCCATGAGATGTCGCATGGGGTCATCCAGTCCACCGCCAACCTCGAATACATAGGCGAGAGTGGCGCGTTGAACGAGAGCTTCGCCGATGTATTCGGCGCCATGATTGACCGCGACGACTGGCAGATGGGCGAGGACGTGGTGAACAACAGCATCTTCCCCACAGGCGCCCTGCGCGACCTCAGCAACCCGCACAACGGGGGCAGCAACCTCAACGACGCCGGCTGGCAGCCCGCCAACTATTCAGAGCACTACACCGGCTCGCAGGACAACGGCGGCGTTCACATAAATAGCGGAATCCCGAACAAAGCCTTCCAGCTTTTTGCCGATAACGGCAGCGTCGGGAAAAACCGGGCCGAGCAGGTTTATTACCGCGCCCTGACGCTGTACCTGTTCAAGTCCGCCCAATTCGTGGACTGCCGCAACGCCGTCATCCAGGCTGCCAACGACCTTTACGGCGCAGCCGTAGCCAATGCCGCCGCGGCAGCTTTCACTGCCGTTGGCATCGGCGCCGGCAGTGGCACCGACAGCCAAACGGACATTGGCGCCAACCCCGGCGACGAATTCATCCTCATGTCCGACGCCGGGTATTCCGGCCTCTACATTTTTACGCCGGATGGCGTGGCAATCGCCAACCCGCTGTCGGGAATTGCCCCACTAAGCCGTCCCAGCGTCACCGACGATGGCAGTGTCATCGTGTACATCGCCAGTGACAACACCATGCGGGCCATCACCATAGACTGGCAAAGCGGGCAGGCCAACCCCCAGATTATCCAAAGCGACCCCATCTGGCGCAACGTGACCATCTCCAAAGACGGCAACCACCTCGCAGCCCTCACCACTGACTACGACAACAAGTTATGGATATTCGATTACGGCCTCCAGCAATGGGGCACTTATGAGCTGTTCAACCCGACCACGGGGCAGGGTGGCCCCACCACCGGCGATGTGCAGTATGCCGATGTGCTGGAATGGGATTTCACCGGCGAATGGGTCATGTACGACGCCCTCAACAGCATCAACACCACCGGGGCCAACGGCATAGAATATTGGGACATAAGCTTCACCAGGGCGTGGAGCAATGGCGCCAATAATTTCGGCGACGGATACACGGAAAAACTTTTCAGCGGGCTGCCGGAAGACGTGAGCGTCGGCAACCCTACCTTTTCCAAAAACTCCGATTACATCATTGCCTTGGACTATATTGACGATTTCACTGGTGAGTATTATCTCCTCGGCGCCAATATCGAGACGGGCGGTGTGGGCACTATTTTTCAAAATACCAGTCTGAGTTGGCCCAACTATTCGATGGACGACGACCGGCTGGTCTTCGATTCGGAGGATAACTTTGGCACGCCGGTGCTGGCATTCATCTCCCTCGGCAGCGATAAAATCAACCCTTCGGGCAATGCGTCCGTGTACTTAGAGCAGGGCCGTTGGGGCGTGTGGTTTGCCAACGGCGACCGCGTGCTGGTGGATGCCACCGAACCCGTTTCGGGCCGCAACTTCCGCCTCTACCCCAACCCCGTCAGCGATTTTCTGACCATAGATTTTGCTGTGCAAAATGGCGGACTTGCCCAGGCCGGGGTATTCGATTTGATGGGGAAAAAAGTGCGCACCGAACAGTTCAACCTGACGGCCGGAAACAACAGCATCCGAATTTCGCTGGCCGGCCTCCCCGGCGGGCCATGCGTCGTCCGGCTGATGACCAGCGAAGAAAACGCAGCTTTCAAAGTGGTAAAAGAGTAGGCGAGGGGGCATCTTTTCTCCCCGCCCCCTTTGTCATTCTGAGCACAGCGAAGCATCTGCAAAACCATGTTTTACACAGCCGATGCTTCGCTGTGTTAAGCATGGCAGCACCCCTCGTGGAATAGAATGGCATAGGTGCCGCCACCGTTTCTTCCAATCCCCAACAAGCTCTAAAGTGAAAGCTAACGCGTTTGGGGCGGCACAGCCACCCCAAAGTCTTTCTTCCCCGAAGAGCTTCCCGATAGCTATTAGGGAAGGCGGCGATGAGGGGTGAAAAGTATAGTTCTGATACCCACAATAGTTGATTTCAAGCTAACCCCTCACGAGCCAGTTTCGTTTTGCATAAAATGGCCAAACCCGCCATGGAGCATTATAACCATTGAAATTCGTGTTTCTTGTGGTAGAAAAAGTCAAAAACAAAAACCAAGCAGTGTATTTGAAAAACACCGTGGAAAAGGCGGTTTGGAAGTGAAGGATATTTGCCCACCAAAGCAAACTATTTTCTTTCTTTGTACCAAATCATACCTTGGGATGCCGAAACAACATACCCCCCACGACCGGCTATTCCGGGAAACGCTTTCGAGGCGCTCCCAGGCCATCCTGTTTTTCAAGCATTTCCTGCCGCAGGACATAGCCAGGCATTTGGACTTCAGGACGCTAAAACTTCAAAACTCTTCCTTTGTGAACGAGCGTTTGGAAAACCATTATTCCGACATCGTTTACGCCTGCCGCTGGAAGAAAAGCGGAGAGGAAGCCATTTTGGCCTTCGTGCTGGAACACAAGAGCTACCCGGAAAAATATCCCCATCTGCAACTGCTACGGTACATGCTGGAGGGTTATTCCTACCAATTGAGGCAGAACAAAAAGCTCTCGCTCATCATCCCGGTGGTGCTGTACCACGGCAGGGAAAAGTGGCAGGCCCGGCCTTTCAAGGATTATTTCGAGCTTCCCCACCCGCTGTTTGGCATGTTCGTCCCCAGCTTCGACTACATCCTGGTTGACCTGGCCGAATACGCCGACGAACAGATACTGGCCATAGGCATGAGTTTTCTGGCCTCTTCGCTGCTTTTGTTCAAACACAAACAAGACAAGGATTTTGTGTTGAACAACTACCGCCAAATCTTTATTTTTGTGGAAGGGTACGAAAGCAGGACGGAAACCATGCGGTACCTTGACACGTTGATTTTATACGTTTTCCAATCGTTCGATATCGAGCGGAAAGAAATCCTCGAAATTATTGATGACCTTCCAAAACACGTATCCGATATGTTTGTAAGCACTTATGACAAAGCGATCGAGTCTGGCAAAATAAAAGGCGAGGAACTCGGCATGAAAAAAGGCGAGGAACTCGGCATGAAAAAAGGCGAGGAACTCGGCATGAAAAAAGGCGAGGAACTCGGCATCGAAAAAGGCGCCGCCATCGGCTTGAGGAGGAGGTCGGTGGAAGTGGTATTGGAAATGCTGGCTTCTTTTCCTGAATTAAAAGACCAAGGCATTGCCAATCTTTCAAAAATGCCAGAAGGTTTCGTAGCCAAGCTGCGCTCTTGCTTTCAGGAAAAGGACTTGAAAACTGCCACAAAAATAATAGCTGGGGTTTTTAAAGATTTGCCGCATACCCCTGCCAGCGAGTTGGCAGCCCTTCAGGAGCAAGCTATGTCTGCCATTAAAAAACGCGGCAAAAAGAACGGCGCCTGATTGGGGCCAAGGGCGCCTATTTTCTCTGTTCTACCCACGCTGCCTTCCTACCAATCTATGGATTTATTTCCAAAAAAAACGTTGCCCTTATGACCGCACCGTTCCCAGCCACTTCCCCCTGTTAATGTAGCGAAGGCATGCAGCTCTGCCTTTTGCTTCCCCATGCACTGGGACCCCATTAGGCAGATGCGCAACGTCAGTTACCCTTTTTTATTAGATGACATGACAAATGCCGCTTCCGCTTCTGGCCATCCCCGAAAATCCCTACCTTCCCCGCCTTAATCAAATTCAAAATCTTTTATGAAAAAAGCACTCACCTTCCTGTTGGCATTTGCCCTCCTTTTTCCCACCAATATTTTTGCCCAACCTAAAAAAACCAAGGCAAAAGAAGCTGACAAAAAAGAAGCTCCCAAAAACTTCCTCGACACCCTCGACATCGGCCTCACCTGGCGCAGCGTAGGCCCGGCACTCACCTCCGGCCGCATCAGCGACTTCGCGGTAAACCCTGACAACCGCAGCATTTACTACGTCGCCAGCGCCTCCGGCGGCGTCTGGAAAACCACGAATGCAGGCACTACTTACGAGCCTGTGTTCGACGGCGAGGGCAGCTATTCCATCGGCTGTGTGACCCTTGACCCCAACAACCCAAACGTCGTGTGGGTGGGCACGGGCGAGAACAACAACCAGCGCTCCGTGGCCTACGGCGATGGCGTTTACAAAAGCATGGACGGCGGCAAAAGCTGGTCGAACATGGGCCTGAAAAACTCCGAGCACATCGGCAAAATCATCGTGGACCCCAGCAACTCCGACGTGGTTTACGTGGCGGCCATCGGCCCGCTGTGGAGCAGCGGCGGCGACCGGGGCTTGTACAAAACCACCGACGGCGGCAAAACCTGGGAGCAGGTGTTGAAAAATGAAATAGGCGAATCGCTCGTGGATGAAAACACCGGCGTCACCGACCTCGTGATGGACCCCCGCAACCCCGGCGTGCTTTACGCCGCCGCCTTCCAGCGCCGCCGCCATGTGTTCACATACGTGGGCGGCGGCCCCGGCAGCACCATTTACAAAACCACCGACGGCGGCGCCACCTGGACAAAAGCAGCCAAAGGTTTGCCCGGCGGCGATATCGGGCGCATCGGCCTGGCCATTTCTCCTTCCAGCCCCGAATACCTCTACGCCATTGTGGAAGCAGCGCAGGGCGAGGGCGGATTTTACCGCTCCTCCGACCGGGGCGCCAGTTGGGAGAAGCGCAGCAGCCACAGCACCAGCGGCAACTACTACATGGAAATATACGTCCACCCCACCCGCCCCGAAACCGTCTTCAGCATGGACACCTGGATGATGTTCACCACTGATGGCGGCAAGACATTCAACAGTGTCGGCGAAGACTTCAAACACGTGGACAACCACGCCATCTGGATTGACCCTCACGACACGAACTACTACCTCGCCGGCTGCGACGGCGGCGTGTACGAAACTTTCGACGCCGCCAAAACCTGGAACTTCAAGGCCAACCTCCCCGTCACCCAGTTTTACAAAGTGTCCGTGGACAACAGCACGCCGTTTTACCACATCCACGGCGGCACCCAAGACAACTACAGCCTCGGCGGCCCCAGCCGCACCCGCAACCAGCAGGGCATCACCAACGCCGACTGGTACGTCACCAGCCAGGGCGACGGCTTCGAAAGTCAAATTGACCCCGATAACCCCGACATCGTGTTTGCGCAAGCGCAATACGGCGGCCTCGTTCGCTACGACCGGGCGAGCGGCGAAATGACCAGCATCCAGCCCAAACCCCAGGCCGGTGAAAACAACTACCGCTGGAATTGGGACGCCCCGCTCCAAGTGTCGAAACACAAGCCGGGCCGCGTGTACATCTGTGCTAACAAAGTCTTCCGCAGCGACGATCGCGGCGACACCTGGCAGGTCATCAGCGGCGACCTCTCCCGCCAGATTGACCGCAACACCCTGCCCGTCATGGGCCGCATCCAAAGCATTGACGCAGTAGCCAAAAACGGCTCGACCTCCGAATACGGCGCCATCGTGGCTTTTTCCGAAAGCCCCCTCGACGAAAACCTCCTCTACGCAGGCACCGACGACGGCCTCGTCCAAATTACCGAAGACGGCGGCCGCACCTGGACGAAAATCGCCAGCTTCCCCGGCGTGCCGGAGATGACCTACGTGAACGCACTGCTCGCCAGCCAGCACGATGCCAACGTGGTGTACGCTTGTTTCAACGACCACAAGCGCGGCAACTTCAAACCTTATGTTTTCAAAAGCACCGACAAAGGCCGCACCTGGACCAACATCACCGCCAATCCCGATGGATCGGGACGTGGCCTCCCCGAACGCGGCTCCGCCTACTCCATCGCCGAAGACCACGTGGAGAGCAACCTGCTTTTCGTGGGCACTGAGTTCGGCTGCTATTTCACCCGCGACGGCGGTGGGTTTTGGAAAAAACTTGGCAATGGCCTGCCCACCATTGCCGTGCGCGACATCGCCATCCAACAGCGCGAAGACGACCTCGTGCTCGCCACCTTCGGCCGCGGCTTTTACGTGCTCGACGACTACTCGCCCCTGCGCTACCTCAACGAGCAGGAGCTGAACGGCGAGGCGAAGATTTTGCCCATAAAAAATGCCGTGGTTTACATCGAATCCAATCCGTTGGGCTACCCCACAGGCAAGGGTTTCCTCGGCGCTTCTTTTTACACGGCGCCCAATCCGCCCATCGGGGCCACCTTCACCTATTATTTAAAAAGCGACCTGAAAACGCTGAAGGAAAAGCGGCAGGCCTGGGAGAAGCAGCAACTCAAAGACGGCAAAGACATCCGCTACCCGACCTATGAAGAATTAGAAGCCGAGCAAAAAGAAGAAGCCCCGTACCTGCTTTTCACCGTCTATAACCGCTGGGGCGAAATGCTCCGGCAGTTGAAAACCAGCCCGAAAAAGGGCGTGAACCGCATCGTGTGGGATGGCCGCTATCCCTCCAAAGACCCCGTGAGCCTGCAATCCGGCCCCCGCGCACCCTGGCAGTCGCCCGAAGGTGGCGGCTTCGTTCTGCCCGGCGAATACCTCGTCACCTTAGACAAAGTGGTGAATGGCGAACGCAGCAAGGTCGCTGATGCCGTGTATTTTACTTTGGCGCCTTTGAGCGGCACCACGCTGCCCGCCAAAGACCTCAAAGCATTGGACGATTACGTGCAGAAAGCCGCCGAACTCGGCAGGGCTTTCCAGGGCGCTACCCGCACCCTCGGCGAGTTGGCCAACACGCTCACTTACGTGCGCAAAGCCATCGGCATCATCGGCTCGCCGGCTGAGATGCTCGCCGATGTAAAAGCCATGCAGGAAAAAATGGACGCCCTGAGCAAGACATTTTACGGCGACGGCACCGCTTCCCGCCTCGACAAGCCGGCGGCGCCCTCCCTCCAGGACCGCATCTATGGCATGAGCTACGACATCTGGTCGTCCACCTCGGCGCCGACTTCGACGATGAAAGAACAACAGCGCCTGGCCATCGCCCGCTTTGAGGAAGAATTGCCGAAGTTGCGGCAGTTGGTGGAGGTTGATTTGAAAAATATCGAAAAGAAATTGGAGGCGGCCAAAGCGCCTTACACGCCGGGCAGGCTGCCGGAGTGGGGGAAAGAGTAGGCAATGGTGGGGATTAGGCATCCCGAATACCCGGCATTGGCGTATTGTCAGACGATGGCCAAAACCAGCACTTTTGTCTTGCCGCTGCCCGTGGCCATTTTCAGGCAGTAGCGGGCGAAGTCGTCGTAAGGCGGCAGGCGCAGGTTAGGGCGGTGCTGGGTATAGTTTTCCAGAACGCCTTTGCGGGAGCGCACCTTTGCCACTTCATACAGGAAAATCAGCGTCTCGATGGCTTCCCGCTGCGCCTTGTAGTAGTAGTAGTGGAATCGCCTTCCGCTTGGTAGCCGGTGGCTGGTGCGGCATCAGAAGTTGAGCAAGTTCGAGCGCGGTAGGTGTCACGCCTTTGAAGCCGCCTGCCTGCCGGCATCCACGGCGATGCGGATGGCAGGGACGCAAGGGGCGCAGTGTGCAGGGCGTCTTCGACGTTGAAAGCATCCATTTGCCCTCTTGAAGATTTTGATTTACGAGGCATTCTGAACTGAGATTATACTTTTGAACGCCAGGTTTTGTCCATTTGACATTTGCTATTCAACTTTAGCCATCTGGGTAATCGGGATGCAGCCAGTACCAAATAGGCTTAGTACAAATAGTGAGGGCAATGAAT
>SCUG01000416.1 GCA_004297645.1 Saprospiraceae bacterium
TCTGCGGCCAATTCTCTCGCCTTATCATCTGAGCAGCGAAGGCTCAGCAAGGCTACAAATGAAAGGAGCAAAAACATGGAAAACCGGCGTGGGAAATAGAGGGATTTCATAATCAGTATTTAGTGAATGAGGCTTTCCGGCGGGTAAGAATTTATCGAACCTGCGGCGGGCATCAATTTCTTATTTTTAAAAACGGGGCAAATTTAACATAGCGCTCCGATTCAACCAGACACCCGCTGGTTATTTCACCACCACAAGTCCGCCATGTGTCCTCAGCTCCAAAAACACGCTGGAGCCGTTGACGATTTCGACGGGTGTGGGGTGGCCCGCAATGGCCAACTGCGAGCGGCTCCCGGCTGCCCCGGTCACTTCAAAACACAGCTCGAAAAGCACCGCCCCGTCGTTGAGTGATACGCCGCGGAGCTGTGGGTCGTACCACGAAAAGGTGAGCGTGCCTTCATTGGCGAGGTGAGTGCCAAAGCTTTTTACGCTCATGCCGCGCACACCGAAATTTTTAATATCGGTGAAACGCAGTGCTCCGGCATCCCACCGCACGCTGTACTGCATAGAGAGTATCTGCTCGAACCCGGCGACCGTGACCGGCACGCACACCTGCTCTCCCTGCTTCGCATTCACGGCGGCCAGCGTGAGGGTCAGTGTATCTACTGGCGGCAACTCGTACACGGCTTCCGGGATGAAGCGGTTTTGCTCTGGCATGTGCACCGGCGGAGGCACAAGGGTAAACGCCGAAACGGCGGCTATAATCAACATCAGAAAGAACTGGTGGATTTTGCTTTTCATAAAACAGATGTGTAATTGCCCGCAGGGTTCCCAATGTTTTTTTGCAAAGTTGCGCAAAGAATACCCAGCGGACTCTGGTGATAAATCAAAAAACGTTCCCCATAAAAGTAGCTGTCAAAATGTATTTACAGGAGGCGCTTGACTGCCGTTGCGTTCGTCAGTTGTTGTCCTTCGTCCAAATCCAGCAAGTTTAGCCCCGGCGTTTTCCCCACCTCGATACTTCCCAAATCCGCTTCAAAACCCAGCGCTTCCGCTCCGTTGAGGGTGGCCCAGCGCAGCAGCGTTCCGAACGGCACATAACTCTGAAAACGGGCGATGGTCTTCATTTCTTCCAAAATGGAAAGCTGCCAATTGGAAGTCAGGCTGTCCGTGCCGAGGCAGACTTTGGCGCCAGCGTCGAGGAAACGCTGGTAGTGCGGCAGGCGGTTTTCGATGTACAGGTTGGCGTTGGGGCAACTGCACCAAAAGCAGCCGCCAGTCCCCCATTTCTGCGCAGCTTTTATCTCCGCTGGCTGCGTCATGGTGTTGTGGACGAAGAGTGTCCGGTGCCGGGGGTCCATGTTTTCGAGGGCATAGTAAATGGAAGGTTTGCCGCTGGCCCGAAACTCATCAACAGGGACATTGAACGCTTTGTAAAACTCAAGGAAATCGCCTTTTTTTGAAATAAAGAATTCATCCTCGTGCACGGTTTCCTGGTTGTGAATGCTGACGGTGACTGCGGACTGCGGACTGTGGACTACAGACTTCGGACTTCGGACTGCGGACTGCGGACTGCGGACTGCAAGCTGATTGGCCTGGTTTATCAGCGAAAACAGTTTTTTTGAAACGGTGTAAGGGGCATGCGGCACGCAGCTTTTGCGGTTGCCGCCTTCGGTGGAATGTTGCTCAAAAATTTTCATGTAGCCGTCGAAAGTCTTTTGCGCCCAGTCATCTTTCAGGAAGTCGAACATCTCCACGAAGGTGTAATAGCGGATGGGGCTGAGGCTTTTCACGGCGGCGGTATCGGCTTTGTTGGAGATGTCGCCGGCGGCCACGATGCCAGCGGCGTACATGTCCCGGTCGGCCTGCCCGATAGCGGCGTCAATCTGCTCCTGCGGCACGTGGCGGAAGTTGACGACGGTGTGGAGGAAAGGAAGCAAGCCCGTTCCGGTGGGCGCCACGCCTTTCATGTGCGAGAGTTCCAAATGGCAGTGGGCATTGACGAAGCCGGGCACGATGGCGCCCCGGTGCATTTCGAGCGTGGCAGGGTCGTGGTTTTCCCGTTTGTCGAGTTGCAGGATTTTGCCAGTGCCGTCCACGATGACGACGCCGTTTTGGATGGGGGGGGAAGAGACAGGGTAAATGTAGCCGGCGGTGAGTTTGCGCATGGAAAAAATTTTGGTCGGGAAATTTGCCCAAATATAGAAAAGGCTTTGAAAAGCAAAGCCCCGGCGTACCTGCCGGGGCTTTGTTTCATTGCTGCCATTTTAAGACCAGCTTATTTTTATTCCGCCTCTTCCAAAACTTGAAGGACATATTTTTCGCTCAGCCCAAGGGTAGTCGCAATATCCTTGGCAGGGAGTTTCATTTTGTTGTGAAGCCTGAGAATTGCACGCATCTGTAAAGCTTCTGCTTTCCTTTTTTCGACTTCTGCTTTCCTTTTTTCGGCTTCTGCTTTCCTTTTTTCAGCTTCTGCTTTCCTTTTTTCAAAGGCCCTGAGCCTTCTCTCTTTTGACACCAATTCTTTCAACTCTTCGACAGTGGTGCCGAAGAGGATTTTGTTCCGGCCTTCTGCTATTGCTAAGGTTTCCGGCAATTGCTTGCGCATGGATGGTTTGATTTTAAATTTTTCTTGTACCAAAACTTCAAATTTAAGCTCAAGTTGCTTTGGCAAAATTAAGACGTTTATCACGAAATCTGCAATGGAAACAACCATTTCAAACGGAAGGTTTTTATCCTTCGATTTTTCAAGGATCAGGTCAATCATATCTAACCTCATCTTTAAACGGTCATCATACTTATCGGGTTTGGTGGCTATCAGTTGCTTGCACGCCAGTACGGCAATGGCAAAGATGTTGTCCGATTTTCTCAAAGATTCTTCCTGCTCCTCTTTAACCAGGTAAACGGGGTAGGTGTACAACAAGGTGGTATCGCCAAAACGATACTCGAACCTGTCAGGTTTGGCAGGAACCCGTTCGCCGACAAAAAGGGCAATAGCCGTCACCTCTTTGCCGTAGGTATCCATGAGCCAATAAAAGGGGCGGAACATTTTCCATCCAAAATTCTCTTCATCACTGCTTTGTACTTCGACGTGAATGAAGAGGTAGCGTCTTCCAGAGGTGACACCTTTTAAAAAGGTGTCACCTCTCGGAATGATGCCGGCTACCATCCCCCCCTTTTTCTTTTGCTTGCCGGCAATTTTAGACAACTCTTGTTTTGCCAACCGGGGACGGTAACGAAAGTCAATCAGCGGGTAAATCACCGGCATAAAAAACCGGATGAACTCCCGGGGATGCCGCTCTATCAGACGCTTCCAGTTGCTGTCATATTCTATTCGGGGATGTTCGTCTGTGTTGCTCATAGTATGTTTTCTACTTTACAAACTTACATGAATTGGTAATTCACCAGGGCAAACGCATTAAAATCAATTTCGACCTCGGAGAGGCCGCACGTTGGTAGAAATTGGCAACATGAATTGGATTTCGACCTCGGAGAGGTCGCACCTTACGTAACATGCGACCTCT
>SCUG01000417.1 GCA_004297645.1 Saprospiraceae bacterium
CGTAAGTGAGTGTTTGTTTGGGAACTGCCATACGTGTTGACTGAAGGGGGCGAGTCGTTTACTCAACCACTACGCTTCAAATGAAAAAGGGTTCAAACTTCACTTGGAAATTTGAACCCTTTTTTATTGCTCGATTCGAGTTTTAATAAGACCAAAGGTCGTGCTCGAAGTTAAAAATTTCTTGTTTTATCTTATCGGCTTCCAGCAGAAGGTCCACCCCGGAAAGGTAATCTTGCAGGCGGCGGTCTTTCACGTTGGACTCTTTGTAAATATAGCTGGAAAAATAGCGCATTTCCATCAGATCTTCCCAAGTAACCGGGCTGGCATCATTGCCGAGGTTAAACACTTGTTCTCTCGACAGAATCTCGCGGGCTTCGGGGTAATACACCCAGAACATAGCCTTTTCATAGCGGAAGTTGCCGTTTTCATCTTTCACGTCAATGAGAGGTGCAATGCCAAGAATGCGCACCTGTAAGGTGGAAGTTTCTTCGTCGAAAAACCACACTTCTTTCAGGCGGAAACGTTTCACATCTTCAGGGTTTAGGTCGTTGCGGACTACCTGAAGTTGCTCTTCGTAGGTTTCGGGGTCGAATGTAATAACGGTATCAATGGTAGCTCCCATAGACGCAACTTCATCGGGAATGAGCTTGTTGGTGAATTTGTCATCTTCTGTGCCGTACACAGTGATTTCGCCAGACGTAGCTGCATCCATGAGGATGGAAAAGAATGGCCTTTCAGGATAAGCAAAAGGCAGGTTCATTTTTTCCCGAATATCAATGACGCGCCAAATGCGCTTTTCCCAAAAAATATCGGCTTCCCGCACATGGTCGTAGGGCAGCAGCCGTTTTTCAACGGTAATGCGTTTCTCAACGATGTCATCAATGGGTTGACCGGCGTTGGGGTCGCTTGACTCAGTGAGGATATTGTCCGGTTGCTGGGCAACAGCTATGTTGGCAACTGTGAGGAACAAGCCCAAGCCGAATATTTTGAAAGCGAATTTCATGTTAAAAAATTTTTATCAAAAATAGAAAACTAACTACCGGGTACTAAACTTAGCATGCCCGGTAGTTAGTATCTTCAGCAAGAACATTATTTAATTCTAAACACCATCGAGTTAATTTTACGCCCTGCTATGTCACCGGGGCATCTCGCTTTTACGTCTTCGAAGTAATAAGTATCTCCAGGGCTGGCCGACCGCACTAGATCTGCGGCTCTTCCGTTAAAGGATCCTCCCTGGTTGGGTTGTTCTACAGGATCGGAGCGCTTGGCTACTTTTACCAGATTGAAACCCTGAATATTGCATTTCGCATCGAAGTCAAAATTGTCGAGCCAGGCAATTAAGCCTTTCTGCACTTTGAATTCGCCATTTCCCATCGCACCATCGGGTGTGTTGCCAAGGCGGGCAACCGGGTCAGGGATCCGTTTCACTCTGAACTGCTTGCGGGCAGTCATGCCGCCACCAGATACATTGATAAAGCATTCATCAGTTGGCTTGCTCACGCTGACGATGAAATTACTTCCGCTTCCCTTGAGTTGACCGCCCCCTCCTTCGATTCCAACGCGGAGATCGTTGCTGGAAACGCCAGCGGCAGAAACGGTTACCGGGTTGTCAACGCCAATGTAAAAGACGTTCATCTTGTCGGCAGATATAGCGACAGAGCGCTCACCTACTTCATAGATGAATTCCTTTTTGTAGGCCTTAACTTCTTTTGTCAATGGGTTGATGACCCGGATTTCAACATTGTACTTGTTTTCACCAACACGGGATCCAAAGGTTTCATAAGATGCTTTCCCTGCTTTGACCGGCAGGTTGGATCCATTGACAAGAATTTGTGTACTACCTCCCGAAGAAGTGCTGTACGCGCTCAGAAAAACGTCGGCAGTATATTTTTCTCCCTTGATGATGTAGCTTTTGGAGGCAGAAATAACCGGTTCAAAAGCATCGAATTTGATGTCTTCCCCACTCACCTGCTTGAATAGGTGATTCAAAACAGTGGTAGCCGAAGCTTTAGCATCCGCCTGGATTTTAGTCAAAAGCGGGAAAACGGCTGCAACCGGCATCTGGCGGAATTTCCAGTCGGCCCAGCTATTCTTCTTGTCTTTTGTTGCAGTTTTCCATTCGTCCTCAGCTTTAAGAGGGATGGATTGTGCTAAAGCTGTATCATTGCCAACAAGCTCCAGAAGCTTAGCCCTGGTTTCATTGATTTTTTTCTCCAACTCAAACCCCACGCCCTTCGCGTTTGCTGCATTGCCACCTGGGCCATATACAAACATTCTCGTGGTGATTTCTTTGTCTTTCATATGCTTGGGCTGATTCTTATGCTCTTCGTCCAATGGGCCACCGGCGGCGTCAAATAGATCCGTCCAGAGTTTGCCTACATAGTCAGAAAATTCTTTCGTGATTTTATCCGCTTCAATTGCAGCTGCACGGTATGCCTCGTTTTGATCATTCTTGTAGGCATCAGCTTGCTTATTGATGTTACTAAGTATTTGGCTATTGGTGGTTTCTACAATGGCGTTACTATTTTTCAAACCTTTATCCAAAGAGAAAAAAGCGTTCATCACCTCTGCAGAAACATTCAATGCGAGCAAAGCTGTGAGCACCAGATACATCAGGTTGATCATTAGCTGCCGCGGTTCCTTTGGAATGGACATGTGCTTAAATTTTAAGTTAAAAAATCGATTAAGTGAACTCGCAAACGTGCTGAATTACTACTGGTTTCTGAAACTGCTCGCCATCGCATTCAGCATATTGCCATACACGCCATTCAGGTTCGTCAGGTTGTTATTCAAGTCGGCCAGTTGGCTTTTATAAACCTTGGTGTCTTCGAGTGAATCGCCGAGGTCTGCCATCGCTTCATTCAATTTCGTGTAGAAATTGGTCATCGTTTTGATTTGCTCGCTGGTGCCAGAGAAATCTACTTCTTGTAATGCTTTGAGAGAAGACAGGTTTTTCGACATAGACTGCAACTCAGTGAGTACCCCGCCCAACTGGGCTTCGATAACTTCGCCGTGCAGCGGTGTACCCATTTCTTCCAGCGGGCCTGCCGTAAGTGGTGCCAGGTTGGCCTTGTAGTCGTCAAGGCCGGGATAGAGCTTGTCCCAGTAGTAGTCAGGTTCTGGGCCGATAACGCCGAGGAAAAGGAAGATAAATGCTTCCGTGCTCAGGCCAACAATCAAGGCATCACTTGCCCATGACCAACTTTCCAATTTTGCCAAAGCGCCCATCAATACTACGGAGGCACCTACGCCAATAATGGCGTTTTTGATGTACTTAAATCCTTTTGTGTGTACG
>SCUG01000418.1 GCA_004297645.1 Saprospiraceae bacterium
GGGTAATCGGGATGCAGCCAGTACCAAATAGGCTTAGTACAAATAGTGAGGGCAATGAATTTCGATGGTTAGATACTACACTAACACTTGACATTGTGTGCCCCGGCGCCGCCTCCGGCGATGCCGGGGGGAGGGGATATTGGGGGCTTCGCCCCCAAACCCCTAAGCCAGCGAAGCCAGCGCCAAATACCCGGGATGGACAAAACCTAACGCTCGACAGTATAGAAGTGATGACTTTCTGCAAGACACCACTTCTAAAGCCACCCCCAATTTATCACTCATTTTCCGCCGGGCAGAAAACTGTATTTCTCACCGTATTCCAGCATTTGCGCCGTGAAGTCATCGGGGTACTCCACCTTGATATCGGTGATGTTGCCGCCGCCGTCCAACACCGGAACGAGTTTGGGATTGATGAATCCGCCGTAAGGAGGGATGTGGAGTTTTTCGGAACGCGTCAGCACTTCCTGGTGCAGGGCCGGTTCCACTTTTACGCCGTAGTTTTCTACTAAGGCTTTGCCGGCCTCGAAGTCGCCCTGCGATTTTATGCGCTGAATTTCGCTCAGTAATTCACCAAAGAGATGCCGCAGTTTGTCGTAGTCGTTGATGTTGTAGTAAGTCTTGCCATCGCGCACCACCTTTTCGATGACCTTGTCAGGCAGACCTTTTTCAAAGGCCCAGCGGGCGACCATCGTGCGATTGCGCATGTGGGCCTCCTCGATGTCATTGCCGGGCTTGATGCGCCGCAATTGCAGCATCATCCCGTTGCGAATGTAGCTGTCGTACTCTGCTTTGCCGGCTTCCAACGACGGCATGATTCCCAATTCGACCACTTTGGGGTCAAGGATATAATACAGGCCAAATAAATCCGCACGTCCCTCTTCTAAGGTAGAGGAATAGCCTGGCAGGGTTTGCGCAGGTTGCCCAATTCCGGGTTCCAGTTGGCCGGAGGCGTGCCCCAATACTTCGTGCAATGCCGTGTGAATTTTACCCGATAGCTCGCCGTATTTTTCGCCCCGCTCGATTTCCTCTTTGTCGTTGGCAAACTCTATCAGCAGACCGGGGCCACCGGATTTGTTGTAGGCGTCTTCGATGTTGCCGAGGCTGACGGATTTCGATCCGTACTTTGTTCGAATCCAATTGGAGTTGGGCAGGTTCACGCCGATAGGTGTGGACGGGGAGGCATCTCCGGCCTCTCCGGCTGCTGTCACTACTTTGTAGGTGACACCTGTGACGTTTTTCTTCTTGTGGTTTTCCATCAGGGGCGAATTATCCTCAAACCACTGGGCATTTTGGCTCAGTGTACTCATCCGCTGCGACGCCTCGAAATCTGTGATTTGAACAATGGTCTCGTAGGAGCCACGGCGGCTCACGGGGTCGTGATACACTTCGACGAAGCCGTTGATATAGTCAATGTCGCCCTCGGTAGCCTGCGACCAGGCGATGTTGTACTCTGCCCATTTTTTCAGGTCGCCGGTTTTATAGTATTCGATGAGGATTTCGAGGGCGTGCTTCTGTTGTTCATTTTCAGCAACTTCTACGGCTTTGCCGAGCCATTTTATTATTTCATCAATGGCCGGGCCGTACAGACCTCCCGATTTGTACACGTTTTCGAAAACTTTGCCATCGGGGCCTTTTTCGAGGCGGCTGTTGAGGCCCCACTCAAGGGGTTCCGGGTCTTCGGCGTTGTCGTATTTGGCGTAGAATTTTTGCACGTCTGCCGTGGTAATATCTGGTGCATAAAAGTTGACGGCCGAGGCCAGCACGTTGTCCACGCCGGGGCGTTGGTCCACGCGTTTGGGGTCGAGTTTGGGATCGAACATGGCGGCGAGGGCTTCTTCCGGCAGGCTGCTGCCCACCGATTTCATAGCTGCCTCGAACCATTCGCGGCTAAAGCCGGGAATGAATTTATCGTGAGAATAGTGGTGGTGGATGCCGTTGGAAAACCAGACCTGTTTTGCATAGAGCAGGAGTTCGCTCCAATCCTTTCCGGTTTTATCGCCCTCGTAATGGGCGGCGATGTTGTCCAAAGCACGGCGGATGGCGAGGTTGTGGCGGTAGTTTTGGTCATAGCCAATGTCACGGCCGGATAGTCCTGCCTGTGTTAAAAAATAGACCAGTTTTTTTTGGTTGAGGGTGAGTTTGTCGAACCCCGGTACTTGGTACCGAATGATTTTTTTGTCGGCAAAACTCTCCGTCGTCCACACGAAATCATCGGTTCCGGCGGGAGTAGCGGGTTTGTCTTGATTGCAAGAGAGAACAGTGAAGGTGGTTAGAGAAAGTAGGTACATAAGTCGTTTCATGTTGTTTAGTCATTTTATTTGATAAAAATAAGTTCGGCAAAGGCCGCTGCGGTTTGACCCCGTGAAATTAAGCATTGAAAGGCGGCGAAAGGAATTTTCGAGCGGGAAGTGATGGCCGGATGCCGAAACTCATCTGTTTTGGTATTTCACAGCCACCTGGTCAATGGTTTTGGCGAGCTGCCGGTCTTTTTCGGTGACTTTACCACCGGCGCTGTGTGTGTTCAGTTCGAAATGCACAGTATTCCAGACGTTGGTCCAAATGGGGTGGTGGTTCAGTTTTTCAGCGTGAAAGGCTACCTCTGTCATAAAAGCGAAGGCTTCGGCGAAGTCTTTAAAAGTAAAAGTAGCTTTGAGTGCGTTGTCTTTTTCGGTCCACATAGGTTGGCATTTTTATGAAAAATGGTTTTTATCAGTCCTCCATATCCCGGCTACCTGACCCATTTTGTGCTTCCTGCGTGAGGACAAAATCCTGGAGAACGGCGTCGAGGATGGGGTCTTCTCCCTCCAAATAGCCGTGCTTGAGGTCGTATCCCCAGAACTTGCTCATGGTGTTCCAATAGCCGGCGGAGAATCCGCCCCGGTAAGTTTTTATGAGTTCGTAAAGCGGGACATCCAGCTCCCTTTCCAGCATTTTCACCAATATTTTTCCCTGAATTTTGGTGAGGCCTTTCAG
>SCUG01000419.1 GCA_004297645.1 Saprospiraceae bacterium
GCAATTACGTGGCGCAACAAATCAGGAAAAGGTGGACGAGATTTTTTCTAAAACGCCGGATGCCAGCATCGTGCTCATGGGCGACCTCAACGACGAACCTACTGACCCCAGTGTGAGGGACTACCTGCGTGCACAGCCTATGAGCGTTGCGCCCGGCCCGGAGGAGTTATTCGACTGCATGTCCCGGCTCGATGCGGAAGGGCAGGGAAGCTACAAATACCGCGGTGACTGGAATATGATTGACCACATCATTCTTTCGGGCGATATGTTCGGCGGCAGCCGCCGCCTCCAATACGCTGATTCGGGGATTTTCCGCACAGACTGGATGATGTACACCGACCCGAAATACGGGCAGCAGCCCAACCGCACCTATGGTGGCGACCATTATTTCGGAGGTTACAGCGACCATCTTCCCGTATTTGTAGATTTGAAAATTGCTCGCCAAGGCAAGCACTGACTGCACCTTTTATTTTTTATGGATATTGAGCAGGTCGGCGATGTTGTCGAATTCTTTGCGAAAGCTGAGACCAGCACCAGTTTTGTTGCGCCGCCCCCCGGCGATGTCAGGCTCGGTGCGGTTGTAAGCTTTTATTTTCAGGCGCCGGTCTTTCGTCAGCACATACTCAATTATAAATTCACTGGCGAGTAAAGAGCTATTGGTCGCGTAAACCTGGCTTCCCCCGCCAACGTCGAAGTTGCCACCTACCAAAATGGAGACCTTGTCGCTTACCATTACTTTCAATAGTCCGCGCAATTCACTTCCCGTACTGAAAGTGCTGTTGTCAATGACGCCTCCATCGTACCTGTTGTAGGAAATATCGAGGTCTATGCCCTGAATGATGTTGCTTCCCGTGAATAGCTCTGACACAAACTCCGTCAGATAAATGGAGAGCTGATTGGAGAGCATCTCACTGATGGTGTTGATGCCGGCGTTGCCGGCTTGCAGCGTATAGTCGGAAGGAAGAAATTGCCCCAGCACCAGCAGGCCGAAAACCTGGCGGTTCAGTTCGTTGGGGTCCTGCCGGATTGTGCGCATTTTATTTTCTGCGATGTTGCGCAGCTCGCTATTCAATGCCGGGAACCCGATGTCGAAGTCAATATCGGGCTTAAGCAGGTTGCCTTTCAAATTCATTTTAAGGTCAACAGGGGTGCTGCTGCGCGCCAGGCTTTGCACATCGGTAGAAGCTAAGCTCAGGTATTCTTGTATGAAATTGTAAATAGAAGTACTGAGGCCTTTGTACACTGCATTTATGTTGATGACAGCGTTGTAGGGGTTTCCTGACCAGGTGATCGTTCCGCCGGGTTCCACCCGGAAAGGCTTGTTGAACCCAAGGTTCATAAGGGTGAACAAATAGTCGCCGCTCTCCACGGTATAGTCACCAAATATGTCGAAACCGCCGTCTCTGGTAATGTTCACTTTGATGTTGCCGCTGCCATTGCCCTTGATAACGTCGCCCCAGGCTTTGTCAAAAATCATCTCCATTTGCGCGGCGGGTGTCAGTTCGAGGTCGAACTCCATGTTTAGGCCTCGCACCATTTCAGCCGAAGATGGTTGATCTTTTTCTCGTTCAGCTTCTACCTTCGATTTGAAAGTGATAAACCCATCCTCCTTGGCAGGCGCTGAATTGGTAATGGGGATTGTAATTTTTGTACCGGTCAAGGAACGGCCATGCACTTCGAGGGTGGGCTGTTTGAACGAGCCGGTAAAACGGGCATAGCCCGTGCCAATGGCAGTGCCATAAAAAGCGGGGTTGTCGGCTGCCGTGGTTTCCAGCCCGATAAAGCCTTTGCCTGGTTCGGTGGAAATTTTTACATCAAGGCCAAAGTTTTTTAAGTGATCGTGGGTGATGCCACCTTCTATGTAGGCCTTGTTTTTGAGA
>SCUG01000420.1 GCA_004297645.1 Saprospiraceae bacterium
TTTAAGCGCTTGTCAATGATTTCTTGCCTTGTCAGTTTTTCGTTCTTCACTTTTATGTCTAATTCAAATTATAGGCGGTCAAGATGAGGAAAATTCCCATCAGCCGTGTGATTGTCTTTTTTACGCTAGCGCCAAGATCAAAAAGAAACCACCAACTCCACCTTGCGGTTTTGCCATTTGGGTTTGCCGCCATCTAATTCGCCAAGGCCCTGGATGTAGATCTTGTTCACCGTGATGCCTTTTTCTTTCAAAAAGACGCCGATAGCTTTGGCCCTTTTCTCGGAGAGTTCCTGGTTGTAAGCATCGCCCCCGATGTTGTCGGCGAAGCCAATGACTTCCACGTTGCGGATGGTTTTCCCGGCGAGTTTTTCATTTAAAAAAAGGTCAATGCTCTCCATCATGCCGGGCCTTAGTTCAGCCTTATCAAAATCGAAAAGCACCTGGTGCCTGACCTCGCCGTCGTAAGGTTTGGCCGGGGGCGAATCTTGCTCCACTGCCAATTCAGGATTGTAAACCGGTAGCCTGAAAAGCGGGTCGAGCAACAGATCCATTTCAAAGAAAATGTGGTTGTCCCAGACGGGCACATCGAACCGCTTTCGATAGAGATGGTACCCCGGCGCTCTAATCTCACAGACGACGGCCCCGGGTGCAGGAACGCACAGAAAAAAGCGCCCATCATCGCCGGTGGTCACTGGCGGGCGGCCTTCGAACAAAACAGTTGCTTTCACGGGCACGCCCGTAAATGAGTCACGCACAAAACCTTCCACGTAAGTGACATCTCCTGCATAAAGCTCCTGTGGCAGCACAAAATTGTAAATGTCCATGCGGCCGTAGCCTCCTTTCCTGTCGGAACTGAAATACCCCGTTTTGCCATTGGCAGAAAGAAAAAAACCCAGCTCGCGGTATGCCGTATTCACCGGAGGTCCCAGGTTGGTGGCAGGACTCCACGTGCCGGCATCGTTCCGGCGGGACATGAAAATATCCTGCTCGCCCATGCCGAGGTGGCCTGTGGAGGAGAAGTACAACACCATGCCGTCGTTGGTGATAAAGGGAGCCTCCTCGTCGCCTGTGGTGTTTATTTCAGCTCCCAAATTCACGGGTACGCCCCAAGTGTTGCCAATTTCACGGGAGGTCATCCAGATGTCAGTACCGCCTTCGCCGCCCTCCCGGTCGCTGGCGAAGAACAGCACACTGCCATCGCAACTGATGCTGGCCTGCGACTCCCAGGCCGGGGAATTGGCGAAGCCGGCGACGGGCCGGGCATCGAATACTGAGGCGCTATCCACCACCGCCTCCCAGATGTCGCAGGGGCCTTCGACGCCTTCTCGCTGGCAGGCTGTGAAAAACATGCGCCGGCCATCGCGCACCAACGTGGACATGCCTTCGTTTTCGCTGGTGTTGAACCCAGGTACGAGGTGCCCCGAAGCCCATTTGCCACCATCCCTGATGCCGGCAAACAGGTTTTCATCGGAAAAGTCATTCTTGCGGGAAGTGTAAAATATCAATTGCCCATCGTTGGAAAAAAAAGGAAAGTATTCATCGGCGCGGGTATTGATGCCGGGGCCGAGGTTGCGGACTTCTGCGATGTTCAGAAACTGGATGGAATCCAAAGCCACGTGGCAGGCCCGCATGCTCGAAGGCAATTGACCGTAATATTCCTTCTCAACTTGCTGCTCTGCCGCTCCGTTGTATGTGAACGACAGGTAGTCCAAAGTTTTTAGCGAGTCAAAATTTTCAAAATATTGCAAAGCCTTGCCGTACTGCCCGGTCTTGTAAGCCATGTTTCCACATTCATAATAAAGCGCCCGTGAAAACCGGGGATTGTGGCCGAGGGTTTTTTGGTAATACTCCAGGGCCTTTTCAAAATCACCGTCCATTTGATAGCAGGCCCCTACGCTGCGCAATGCCGGAGGAAAATCGGGAAATTTGCGAAGTACTTTGTTGAAAAGCCGCAATGCTTCGCCGTATTTCAATTGGAGCAAAGCCTCCTCACCGGCGTGGTGAATCTCTGCATATTCGTCGGGAATGATGTAAATGGGCGGAGGGGCGGCCTCTTGCTGTGCAACCAACTGAAATGCGGCGAGTAGTAAAAACAAAGTGAATGCGGTTTTGGACATGTAGGTCAGAGAGGTTTTGGCGCAAGCCAAATGTTATGAGATGGGCAAAAATAGAAATTCCCGCCACCCTATTGTGGGCAAAATATTTACCAAAAAGAAAACGAAGCATTCCCGGTCAAAACTTTATCGTGGCCTAAGCTCTTAATGTCCAAACTTCGGCTCTCTGTGCAATCATGTGTGTAAACTTCTATCATCCCCGATATATCCGGTGTTCTACTCAACGTCAATAGGATTTCCCGGCCTTTGGCAAGGGAATCAATTTCGCCACAACCGTTCACTGCCCTCAGCCGCCGCCTCCGGCGGCGCTGAGGGAGAGAGGAACTTGGGGGCTTCGCCCCCAAACCCCTTTGAAGCGAAGTATAGATGCTTAACAAGATTTACCCACAGGTTTTCATATAGAACCTACACTTCCGAATGCCCCACTACCGGCTTTTGTATATTTGCGCCGCAAAATTTTCTTATCAGAATGGATAAATCCAAAAAATTCCTCGTCACCTCTGCCCTGCCTTATGCCAACGGGGCTTTGCACCTTGGCCACCTGTCGGGCGCTTACCTTCCGGCGGACATTTACGTGCGCTACCTTCGGGGCATCGGTTGCGATGTGGCCTTCATCTGCGGCTCCGATGAAAACGGCGCTGCCATCACGATGCGGGCCAAAAAGGACAGGGTACCTCCCACGGAAATTATCAACAAATACCACAATCTCAACAAAGCCACTTTCGAAAAACTCGGCATTTCCTTCGATTACTATCACCGCACAAGCGCCCCGCTGCACCACGAAACAGCGCAGGCTTTTTTTAAAAAACTCTACGACAAGGGCGGTGAGTTAGAGGAAAAAACATCGGAGCAATACTACGATGAGGAATATGGTCAATTCCTCGCCGACAGGTACATCACCGGCACCTGTCCCAAATGCGGCCACGACGAAGCCTACGGCGACCAATGCGAAAAATGCGGTTCCTCTCTTTCTCCCTCCGAACTCATCAACCCCACGTCCACCCTCAGTGGAAAAGCCCCCACGCTCAAGACAACCAAACACTGGTACTTCCGCCTCGACAAACATGGCGAATGGCTGAGGGATTGGATTGAAAACGGCCGCCTCGACGGAAAACCGCACCACGACCCCAACACCTGGAAAAAGCACGTGGTGGGCCAGTGCCTCTCCTGGCTCGACGGCGGCCTGCTGCCACGCGCCATCACCCGCGACCTCGACTGGGGCATCCCCGTGCCGCTGCCCGGAGCCAAAGGTAAAGTGCTGTACGTCTGGTTCGATGCGCCCATTGGCTACATTTCTTCCACCAAAAAATGGGCGGAAGAAAACGGCAAAAACTGGGAGGAATACTGGAAGGGCGATAAGGTGAATCTCATCCATTTCATCGGCAAAGACAACATCGTGTTTCACTGCATTGTCTTCCCGGCCATGCTCAAGGCGCATGGCGAATACGTCCTGCCGGTAAATGTGCCTGCCAATCAGTTCCTCAATTTCGAAGGCCGCAAGTTCAGCAAAAGCAAGGGCTGGGGCATCGAGCAGCACGAGTACCTCGAAGAGTTCGCCAACTTCCCGAACAAGGAGGATGCCCTGCGCTGGGCACTCATCCGCAATATGCCCGAAAGCCGCGACAGCGATTTCAAGTGGGACGAGTTCGTGGATTATTACGACAAGGATTTGGCGGATAACCTGGGGAATTTTATCAACCGGGTGATTACGCTCACGAATAACTATTTTAATGGGATTGTTCCTTCGCCTCCATCCAACTGGATATACAAGGTGCTACCAGACCATAGCCTTGCGCTATCGCTTGGAGAAGACGTGGAAAAATTCTTGTTCAAAACCGCTACTATCACTTTAATGGAAATTTCGAGCTATGGAAATCAGTATATCCAAGACAGTGCACCCTGGGCTGTCAGAAAAGAAAACCCTGAAGCAGAAAGTATAAAGGAATGTATTTTTGTTTGTTTGCAAATCGTGACGCTGCTGAGCGTTTTGTGCGAACCGTTTCTCCC
>SCUG01000421.1 GCA_004297645.1 Saprospiraceae bacterium
TAACTCATGGCGACTGCAACAACCTCAGCACCGCTACTTTTTATATCCCGGCAACAACCTTCAATGACTGGGCTACCGCTGGCAACATCCAGTTTACGGCGGTGTCTTTCATGGGCTATCCCATACCGCCCGCCGGGCCGGGGTGGGGCATCAACCCCTGCGACACCTCGCAGGTACACGGCGACGGGGATACCGACGGAAGTTTTATTTTTGCCACTATCAGCTATGAGAGTGTTACGCCAACCTTTTCGGCATCGGGAGCCACCTTTGTGAATCCTGTGCAACTGACACCGCCGCTCGCTCCTGCAATGTACACCCTCAATCAGGGCACCACCACTTTCACTTACCAGGTGGCCGATTTGGTGGGCAACAAAGGAGTCTGTTCATTTGATATCACCGTGGAAGATAATGAGGCCCCGGTGGTTCTGTGCGGCCCTACCTTCGTGGACATCAACCCGTCGGGGTTTGTTGTGGATACCATTTTCCCGGCGGAAATAGACCTCGGCAGCACCGATAACTGCTCGATAGCTTCAATGACAGTTGCACCCAACCTCATCACCTGCAACTCTCCAGCGACGGTGAACGTAACCCTCACAGTGACTGATGCGGCGGGCAATATTTCCACCTGCCATACTTTTGTGTCGGTGACTAACCAAGTACCGCAGCCTTCTGTCATCAGCAATTGCGGCAGCAACGATTTACAACTATTTGCCAACCCACCGGCCTCGCCGGGGGGCGGCACGGTGTTCCAATACACCTGGTACAATCCAAACGGGATTCCCTTTGCTTTCGTGAAAAACCCTTTGGTACTCGATGCCAACATAGACGACCTGGGCTTTTACATCGTGGCCATCGAAGGCGTCACAGGATGCATATCACAAGCCTCGGTGCAAGTTACATGTGACTTGCTGCCACTGCACAAGCCTTTGGCGCAGGCAGTCAACAACGTAATTTGCGAACAAGACGTCATCGAATTAACGACACCTGCCGTTTGCGGCACTACGGTAAAATACAAATGGTACACCGGTACGGCACCCAACGGTATGTTGGTTGGTACGACTACCCAACCTGCTTTTTCCATGCCGCCACCAGCATCGGGCACTTACCAATTTTACGTCATCGTGGTGCGCAATGGCTGCAATTCCGAGCCTTCCGATGGGGTAAACGTGTTGGTACAAATGACCCCTACAGCCATGCCATCACAAACCAATTTTGTGCTTTGTGCCGGTGAGCAAATTTTGCTCAACTCCATCAACAATACACCCGGCACCACCTGCCATTGGACGGGGCCATGCGGCTTCGAATCATTCAGTTGCAGCCCCGCACCCATCAATAATAGCACGACCTGCAACGCCGGACTATACCAATTGGTGGTATCGAATAGCGGCTGCGAATCCGCCCCGGCGTTTGTCGCAGTGAACGTGGTGGCAATTCCCCCGCAACCCTCCGTCACTAATTCAACAACGGCGAACAACCCGGCCTGCACCGGGGAATCTATTACCCTGACCGCTACGGCTATTCCGGGCGCCATTTCGTACCAGTGGACCACGCCGGTGTTTACCCAAATATCCAGCCCCACCAATGTGCTGACCATACCGAATGCCGACCTGACGAAAGATGCAGGTGCCTGGACGGTGAAAGCCATCGGCAACCCCTGCCAGTCTTTACCTTCCGCACCGACGATAGTTTACGTGGTGCCCCTGCCGGAATCCGTCACATCGGCCATCAACCCCACCGCTGCATGCGAAGGGCAAACCGTACAGTTGTCGGCTTCTTCGGCTACGCCAAACGTCAGCTATTTGTGGAAGTACCCCGATGGGCAAACAGCGGCAACGCCCAACCCTGTTTTGGAAAATGTAAATAGTGGTGATGCGGGCAACTATAACCTCACCGTTACCAGCCAATACGGCTGCTCGGTGCAGCAAACAGTTGGCCTTACAATCTTCAATAGGGTGGACATAACAGGAGTGAGTAGCGATGCACCCGAATGTGTATCCGGCCCGGTAGACGTCCATCTTGCAGCAACGCTTTTCCCCATCAACCCCGGCAACTACGTGTACCAATGGACAGGCCCCGGCGGCTATTCTTCCGCCAATGCCAATGCGGTGATTTCTAATGCCATCTTCAGCAACAGCGGTCCCTACACCCTCGTGGTGACGAATGCCAATGGTTGCAGCTCTCTGCCGGCAACGGTCAATGTTGCCGTGCCGGCGATTTTGCCAACGCCCGAAGTGCCCGTGCTCAGCGGCACAAACCCCTTCTGCGAAGGCAACAATATTACCCTGACTGCCACTCCGTTCCCCGGTTCGGGAGCAGAATATATTTGGAATACCCCTTCGGGAATGTACACGACTACCACGCCTTCACTCAACCTTCCCAATGCCACGGTAACTGATGCGGGGATTTATAAAGTACACTATAAGGTTGGCAATTGCCCCTCCGGCGAGTCAGGGTCTGTGAATCTTGTGGTCAATACGGCGCCCCTCATCCAGCCATCAAGCAACAGCCCCGTTTGCGAAGGCAATGTCATAGAGTTAAATGTCAATTGCTCATCGGGAGCAATGTACGAATGGAGCGGCCCCGGCGGGTTCAGTGCTTCGGTCTGCAACCCGGTGGTCACCAATGCGAACCCGGCACTTCATGCCGGCACATACACTGTGCGCAAGAAAATGGACGGTTGCTGGTCGGAGGTGGCCGCCATCAATGTGAATATCAAAGAAAAACCGGGGCTGCCGGTTGCCATCAATGCAGGCCCCTATTGCGCAAGCTTGGAAAATGCTATTGTCAGTGTGACGGCGAATTCTGCCACACCGGGTGCGATGTACACCTGGTTCGATGCCAATGGTGAGCCTGTCGGAGGAGCAACCGCATCGCTCAATTTCAACATCCCCGACCCCGGGCAGTATGGCGACGGCAGTTTTGAATTTTATGCGGTGGCTACCCTCGACGGGTGCCCATCGGAAGCTGCCATTCCAACAGTGGTTGTGTTGAATACCGTGCCGCCAAATCTGGCGGAAGCTGGCCCGAATATCAATGCCTGCGATGGCGATATATTGAATTTACAAGCCACCCCACCCAGTATCGGAACGGGGATGTGGTCATTGATCATTGGCAACCCCAACGGAGTGACCATTGCCAACCCCGGCCAGGCCAGTACCACCGTAGCGGGGCTTATCCCCGGCCAGAACTATGCCTTCCAGTGGACGCTTTCAAATGGAGCCTGTATGGATTATTCTTCCGACCAGGCTTCAGCTTTTCTCAATACCATAGAAATGGCAGATGCGGGGACGCAAATCAGCGCCTGCTTTACAACGAGCGTGAATCTGAATGCCCTTGAGCCTGCCTCCAACGTGGGGTCGTGGTCGCAGCCCCAAACCCAGTCACAGCTCGGCGTGGTCATAGTGGACCCATTCGACCCGGCATCGCCAGTTACAGGTTTGGTGCCCGGCAACGAGTACGTCTTTACCTGGACGATAGACGGCGGTTGCGGCTCTTCGTCCGATGTGGTACATGTGCTGGTGTCAAATGAAAGTGCCTTTGCAGGCAACGATTACATTGATTGCGGCGATGGCTGTTCGGTATTGGATGCAGTACCGGCACTCAGTGGCAACGGTCTCTGGTCCAGCCCCGACCCTAGTATTGAATTCAGCACGCCGGCTTCACCCGGTTCCATCGTCTGCAACCTGAGCGCAGGTCAGAACATCCTGGTCTGGACCATCAACGACGGCCTGTGCGGTTCCTATTCAGTGGATTCCGTGCTCCTCGATTACATCTATGCACCTCAGTTAGTGGCCGATTTGGCCAGTGTGAAATTTGGCGGGAAAACGACCCTAAACGCTGTGGGCAACGACATCATTCCAGGAGATTTTACCTTCAACATCATAAAGCAGCCCATGCACGGTGTGGCAACTTTCGACAACTTCGGCTTTGTGACATACCAAGCCGATTCCAGGTATATCGGCGCTGACGAACTGGTTTACGAAGTTTGTGTGGAAAATTGCGAATGTGCCACGGCGGTAATCACCATGCAGGTGGGTGAAAACGCACCTTGCGATGTGCCGTCTATCATTACCCCGAACCACGATGGCATCAACGATGCCTTCATCGTGCCCTGCCTTTCTGATGGTGACAAATTCCCCATCAATGTGGTGAGCATATTCAACCAGTGGGGCGATGAGGTATTCCATGCCGAGCCTTACCTCAACAATTGGGAGGGCACGTTCGATGGAGAAGACCTCCCGGCAGCTACCTATTTTTATATCATAGATACTGGCAATGGCGACCAGCCTTTGTCAGGTTATCTCATTCTGCAACGATGAGGTGGTAAACAGCCATTCGGTACCATCGGTGCCGGAGGCTGTTTGTTCTAATGGACCAGATGATTCATTTTTTTAAAAAATCGTTCGATGAAAAATATTCTAACTGCCTTCATAATTACGCTTGCCACTCTGCCGGTGATACAGGCGCAGCAGCAATTTCAAAACACCCAGTTCATGTATTACAAACTGGGGTACAACCCGGCCTATGCAGGCAGTCAGGAATCGCCCTGCATCTCTGCCATTTACCGGCAGCAATGGCTGGGTTTAGATGGGGCACCAGCCACCATGGCCCTCACCTTCAACATGCCGTTGATGAATCAACGAGTGGGGGTTGGGGCCAATCTGTACCGCCAGACCATAGGCATCACAAACATCTACAACCTCGACGGGGTTTATGCCTACCGCACCCGGTTAGGACACGGCATGCTGGGTATCGGCGTCATGGGTTCCATTCGCTCTATGGAGCAGGATTTTCAGTTGACCACAGCGACGCAGCCAAAACCTGAAGACCCCTCTATTCCCGACGGCACGGTGGACAAATTTTTGTTCAATTTCGGTGCGGGGCTGTACTATAACTCTGAGAACTTTTACCTCGGCTTGAGTGTGCCGCGGCTGTTGGAGAACAACATCGACTTCGCCAGCGCCGACGTGTTCATTTCCAGAGAAGTGCAGCACGTGTACCTCATGGGAGGCCTTGTGCTACCTGTGAATGATCAACTGAAATTTCAGCCGCAGGCAATGCTCAAATATGTAGGCAAGGCCCCGGTGGATTTGGATGGCAACGTAAATCTCATCATTCAGGACCGCTACATCGTAGGCATTACTTACCGCCTCGGCGGCAACAAGTCCAGTGGCGTCGGCGAGTCGTTAGACATTCTTTTGGCAGCTCAGTTGACCAACAACCTTCTATTTGGGGTGTCTTATGATTACACATTGTCCGACCTGAAGGATTACTCCACCGGCAGCATCGAGGCGTCGGTGCATTATTGCATTGGCAAGGCTGGCAAAGGCAAAGACTACGTCAATCCACGTTTTTTCTGATAATTGTAGCCGCTCAAAATAAATCGCTGCGCTGCGCTGTTTTAATGTGCTTTGCTGCATTGGCAAACAGCGTACCGGTGGGGCAAACACACCAATCGCAAATCAGCAAACCGAAATAAAAATCCCTCCGTTCCGGTGAGTGCCGGGGCGAAAATGAGCAATCCGCTATGAAAAGTTTTTCCTCCATTTTGCTTTTGTGTATTCTCAGTTGCGCCTTGCAGGCCCAACAGCAAAGCTCCAAATCTAAAAGTTCGGACAAGCTGTATGAAAAAGGGCAGTTGAAGAACCACGTGATGGTGTACAACGCCGCGGGTGTCAATACCTCCAACCTCGAGTTCTCGCCGGTATTTTATCAAAACGGCATCGTGTATGTGTCGTCGCGTTACACGAGCGGGCCGGTTGATAAAAAAATTGGAGAAACCTTTTTCGAGCTGTTTTATGCCGAATTTGATGCGAGCGGCATGCCGCAAAGTCCCCGCAATTTTTCCCTTCAGATTAACTCTCAGGTACACGAAGGCCCCGTGTCTTTCAGCCGCAACGGCGACCTAATGTATTTCACCCGCAACAACCTCGAAAAAGGCATTTCAAAAGCCAACTCTAAGGGCCATGTCGTGCTGAAAATTTACGAAGCCCACCACGGGAAATACGACTGGGAAAATGTGACCGAGTTGCCGTTCAACAGCGATGAGTACACCTGCGTGCACCCCTCACTTTCAGCCGATGGGCAACGTTTGTTTTTCGCCTCCGACATGCCCGGCGGCTACGGCGGTATGGATTTGTATTTCGTAGAAAAAAGGCCCGACGGTTGGTCGAAACCCATCAATATGGGGCAAGATGTCAATACGCCCTCCAACGAAGTGTTCCCCTACATCCACGATTCGGGCACGCTGTTTTTTTCTTCCAATGGTCATGGCGGCGAAGGCGGCCTCGATATTTTCGAGATAGACATTAGCACCAACACGTGGGGCAAGCTGAAAAATACCGGCACACCTTTTAACTCCCCTTCAGATGACCTTGGGTTCATCATCAATGAAGAGGGAACGCGAGGATTTTTCGCCTCTGACCGAACCGGGGGCTACGGCAAAGATGACATATACTCCTTCGAGGCGGAAAGCCCCATCATCAATGGAGAACCCGTTGTGCTAAGCGCCATGGTGGTAGCCTACGATGAGCAGACAAATGAGCGCCTGCCCGGGGCTGACTTGCGGCTATTTCAGCGTTCTGCCGATGGCTTCATCGAGGGAGACGACTTGTACGATGTGCAACTCATGCCCTCTGACAACGGCGACTTAGTGATGAAATTAGTGCGTAAAAGCCCGGATGATATGGCTGAAGCACCGCTGCACACCAACCTCAATGGCGAGTCTATTTGCGAAATGCGCCCGGACAAAAATTACCTGTTGCTACTCGCAAAAGACGGCTATGAAAATGCGGAAATGCTCTACTCCACGATTGGCCAAACGGAAGCCCAAACCATTCGTATAGCAATGAAACCCCGCTCATGCACCACAGTGGCGGGCACCGTCAGCGTGCAGGATTACCAGACTTTGGTTCCCAATGCCTTGGTGCATATTTTGAACGAAACCACTGGCACCGAAGAACTGATACGCACCAATGCCAGTGGTGAGTTCAACTATTGCCTGCCGCTGGGGCACGAATACGCCGTTATCGCGGAGAAGGAGGGTTACACCAAGGGCATGTCGAAAGTGTCCACTGTTGGTACCAACAGCGCTCAAATCCTGAATGTCAACATCCACGTGCAACCCATAGCAGAGAACATCCTGAAAGAGCCAATCAAAGAAGGCAGCGTCATCGTGCTGGAAAATATTTATTACGACTTCGACCAATACTTCATCAGAAAAGGCGCTGCCCGCGACTTAGATGCGCTGGCGAAGTTGATGAGACTTTATCCCAGTATGGACATTGAGCTGACGGCACATACCGATAGCCGCGGTGAAGAATCGTACAACCAGGAGCTTTCGCTCAAAAGGGCAGAATCTGCCAAGCGCTACCTCATTCAAAAAGGAATAGCCGCAGACAGGGTACAGGCCTTCGGCATGGGCGAATCGGAAATACGGAACCAATGTGTGGATGGGGTGGAATGCTCCGATGAAGAACATGCTTACAACCGCCGAACCGAGGTTAAAATTATTCACATGGACGAGCCAATACGGGTGGAATATAAGGAGGGGAATCCCCTTGACGACGACGGGAAGGGCTAATATATCTTTTGCGTTTTGTCACCGGAACCTAAAACGCAAACAAGCTCTAATGATGCCGGGAAAGCCAATGTGCCCCCGGCCCTATTTTTTCCAAATACTACTCTCCGGGTTTCAGCTCTTTTTTTTTAATGCTGCATTCTTGCCAATGCAGCATGCGTATTTCAGATAACCTTTTAGTAATACGGCATCCTGCAATTTGTATTTTGCCTCTCGTCTGCTGAACTTCGCCCTACGAAAAAACAACCACCAACCATTGAACATGCTCACCAGCACTTTTGAAGTTTCCGGAGGCCGGCAATTGAGCGGCACCATCAGCCCCAAAGGCGCAAAAAATGAAGCTCTTCAGGTCATCTGCGCTCCGCTCCTCACCACTGATAAGGTCACGATTTCTAACATTCCAGACATCGCCGACATTAGCAGCCAACTGGAGTTGTTGCGCGGGCTGGGAGTGAAAATCGAGCGCCTCTCTCACGATACCTACACATTTCAGGCTGATACGGTAGATTTTAAATCCATTGAAGACAATGATTTCCTGACCAATGCACGCCGGATTCGAGGTTCAGTCATGCTCATCGGTGCACTGTTGGGACGCTTCCACCATGCTATTTTACCCAAACCCGGCGGCGACAAGATTGGCCGCCGCCGCCTCGACACACACTTCCTTGGCCTCCAAAAGCTCGGTGCCCGGTTTCACTACGACGGTGCCCGGCAGCTCTATTCCATTGATGCGCCCCGGCTAATAGGAACCCACATATTGATGGACGAAATTTCCGTCACCGGCACCGCCAACGTGGTGTTTTCAGCGGTGCTCGCCGAAGGTACCACCACCATCTACAACGCCGCCTGCGAGCCTTATGTCCAACAACTTTGCAAGCTCCTCAACCGCATGGGCGCCAACATTTCGGGAGTCGGCTCCAACCTGCTCACCATCGAAGGAGTGAGCAGCCTTGGCGGCGCTACCCATGCCTGCCTGCCCGATATGATTGAAGTGGGAAGTTTTATCGGCCTGGCGGCGATGACGCAATCAGAGCTAATCATCAAAAATGCCGGTGTTGGTGAGTTGGGCAACATCCTTCCCGTCTTCGAACGCATGGGGGTAAAAATGGACATCCGGGGCGACGACATTCACCTGCCACAACAGGAGGAGTACGAAATCCAGAGTTTCATTGACGGCTCCATCCTGACAGTCTATGACGCCCCGTGGCCCGGCTTCACGCCCGACCTGATGAGCATCATCCTCGTGATGGCCACCCAAGCCAAAGGCAGCGTACTCATTCACCAGAAGATGTTCGAAAGCCGCCTGTTTTTCGTGGACAAACTCATTGATATGGGCGCCCAAATCATCCTCTGCGACCCCCACCGCGCCACGGTCATCGGCCTCAACCGCCGCTTTCAACTCCGGGGTATCGAGATGACCTCTCCCGACATCCGGGCGGGGGTGGCTCTACTCATCGCCGCCCTTTCTGCCAATGGCAGGAGCACCATCCACAACATCCATCAGATTGACCGTGGCTATGAAAAAATTGATGAACGGTTGAATGCCCTCGGTGCGGAGATACGGCGGGTCTGACAAGCGGGGGAGGCAGACGGGAAGCCTTGATTACGCTACCAATTCATTTGGCAAAAATTTGCCCAAAGTCCCAAAACGACTTGAACTTGATAGCATTGCCGCTGCGGCCGGCGAAGAACATGGTGGCCTGTTTGCCCGCCTCGCCCTTGAAGCGGGTGTATGGCTCGATGATAAACCCGGCGCATGGTTGTCCCCAAGGTTGAAATCTATCCACATGTCAGAAGTGCGGTTGGCCGGGCACCGCGACAAAATGTAGTCTAAAAAAATCGTCCTTTTTGCAGGTCCGTTTATGGCTTGCACTGATGTCATAGCATTGGATTGGGCATATCACGCCCATCAGGTTTTGAAAACCTGATGGGCGTGGTTTCGTGAGGCAACGAGAAAACGGAAAATCAAGGCTTCACAAGACATCCTCCAACCCGTGCTTTGCTATTTCATCCTCCGGTGGGCCGTCGTAGGTGCCAGGCCGGTTGCCCATGTAGCCGAGGTCTTCGATGCCCATTTGCGTGGTAAAAAAGCCGGTGGCGGTGAGGTCTCTCATGCGGCTGAAGAAGGCAGCGCCCTGCTCCAGGCCGGGCTTCACGTCGTTGGGGTAGGCGATGTCTTCCACCACTTCGAGTTGCTGTTTTTTTGAACAATCCACGAATGTTTTTTCAAAACGCTTTAAGCACTCCATGTCGAGCCAGCGCAGGCCTCCCCGCATGGGCACCTGGTGGTAGGGCATGTCCTTCACGATGAACTCAATGAATGCCGGCACCTCTGCTTCGGTGGCACTGCCCGATTTTTCATCTGCTGGTATGATGATGTCTGCTAAAACAGTGATAGTGGCCATTTCGTGGTCATCGAAAAAGGTCTCGCTGAGCAGCTTGTTGTCCCGCTCTATTTCAAATTTCTGGCGGCCTGCTTTGAGTACTTCGGGCGTTTCTTCTGTGGCGGTTTCCACATTTTTCCCATCGGGCTTGCAACTTCCGAGTATCATGCCTGCCGAGATGGAACCCACGCCTATGAATTTGATGGAATCTCTTCTGTTCATTGTAATGGTGGTTGGTGATTAGGAATTAGGTATTGGGTATTAGGGGTGTTAAGAGAAAAATTCCAAACGGTTTTTTCGACGCTGAAAGACGCTGGTTCTTTATGATTTCACGCTGTTCCTGATTTTTTATTTCATAAAAAATCATAAGAATCAGCGTCCTTCAGCGTCGAAATTATTTCTCTTAACACCCCTAATTG
>SCUG01000422.1 GCA_004297645.1 Saprospiraceae bacterium
CACCGCCGGAGGCGGCGCCGGGGCACACAATGTCAAGTGTTAGTGTAGTATCTAACCATCGAAATTCATTGCCCTCACTATGTTGTACTAAGCCTATTTGTTTCTGGCTGCATCCCGATTACTCGGATGGCTAAAGTTTAATAGCAAATGTCAAATGGACAAAACCTGGCGTTCAAAAGTATAGCTTTCGGACACTGGGCACTGGCCCTCCGTGATACACAAGCGCTCCATCGTCCTTCTTCCGATGCCATAAAAAATAGGAGTAAAATACATTGAACAATGCAGGCACTTATTTGTCTTTTGCCTACCTTGACGGTTGGGAAAAACCAAGCCATAATATGCACATAGTAATTATTGGAAACGGCATCGCCGGCATCACGGCAGCCCGCAACATCAGAAAGCTCAGCGACCATTCCAGAGGAGCCTTTTCTGACCAAATCACAGTCATTTCAGGGGAAACCGATTACTTCTTCTCTCGAACGGCACTCATGTACATCTACATGGGGCACATGCGCTATGAAGATACCAAACCCTATGAAGATTGGTTTTGGGAGAAAAACCGCATCGCCCTCGTGCGGGGGTACGTAGAAAAAGTGGAACCCGCACAAAAGAAACTCATCTTTGACGATGGCCATGAAATGGCTTACGACAAGCTGCTCATCGCCACCGGTTCCAAATCCAACAAATTCGGCTGGCCAGGGCAGGAGCTTGGCGGGGTACAGGGCATGTACAGTTTCCAGGACGTGGAATCCATGGAGTATTGCAGCGATAACATCCAGCACGCTGTCATTACCGGCGGGGGGCTTATCGGCATCGAAATGGCCGAGATGTTTCACTCGCGTCACATTCCGGTCACCTTCCTGGTGCGTGAGTCGAGTTTTTGGGACATCGTGCTCCCCGCAGAAGAATCGGAAATGATCAACCGGCACCTCCGTAAAAACGGCATCAACCTGAAATTGGAAACCGAACTCAAAGAAATATGGGGGCCCAAAAACGGGCGGGTGCGTGCGGTGCTGACCAGCACCGGCGAAAAGATTGAATGCCAGTTTGTGGGCCTCACTGTTGGCGTCAGCCCTAACGTAGATTTCCTGCACTTCAGCGGCATCGAAATGGACCGGGGCATTTTGGTCAATGAATTTCTCGAAACCAATGTGCCCGATGTTTACGCTGCTGGCGATTGTGCGCAATTGCGAGAGCCACCAACAGGCCGCCGCCCCATCGAGGCCGTTTGGTATGTGGGCCGCATAATGGGCGAAACCGTGGCCCATACCATTTGCGGCCACCGCACAAAATACGACCCGGGTATTTGGCACAACGCCGCCAAATTCTTCGATATAGAATACCAGGTGTATGGCACCGTGTTACCGAAGCCGCCCGCACACCATGCCTCACTTTATTGGGAGCACCCCGGTGGCAGCCGCAGTGTACGCATTGTTTACGATAAAAACACCAACGCCGTGCTCGGCTTCAACCTCATGGGCATCCGCTACCGCCATGAGGTTTGCGACAAATGGATTAGAGAGGGTGCTCGCATCGAGACCGTTCTGCAAAACTTAGCTATCGCCAATTTCGACCCGGAATTTTACAAAGAATACGAGCAGGACGTGGTGGCATTGTACAACCAACAGACCGGCCAGAATCTGCAACTGAAAAAAAAGCGGGGACTGGCAGGTGCCCTGGAGTTTTTGAAAGCCACCACCACCTGATGCTGACCAGCATCTCTAATTCGAGAAGTTCGTTTTTAGCTAAAAAGGTAATACTCACAGTATATGTCCCACAATTCGTCCGATACCACACTATTGCAAAAAGCCGGCATTGTTCTGTTCGCCGCGGCCATGCTCATTTTCACCGGTGCGCTGTTCATGACCAGCTTCCAACTTGATGAATCTTCGGTAAAATCAGCCATCAACGACGACTATCAATACCCCTTCGTGGAGCAACAGATGGCGGCGCTCAGTGGGAAGGAGTATGGCAACATTTTCTCGTTCATGCTGGCCTACAACGACGCCATGAAAAAAGCGCAGGCTGCCGTAAAAACTGATGTGGAAAACAACCTGAAACTCACCACCAATGACAGCGATTATTGGAACAAGGTGTTGCAGGATTACAAAGTGAAAACCTCCCGACTGTCAGCAGCCAGGGCCTCGGCAGCCGGCTTTTTACCGGGAAATGTGTGGCTGGTGTTTTGCCTCAGCATCCTGCTGGGCATAGCCGGAGCGCTGATGTACAACCTCCCGAAATTGCGATTCCTGCCAGGTATCAAAAACAACCACATTTTCCACAGCAAGCTGCACAGCCGCGGGTGGCCCGGCATATTGCTCGGCTCCTACCTCATCGGGTTTTATATCGTGTTGTACTTTTTCCCGGAATACTTAGTGAGTTGGATCATCCTCATGGACCCCGTGAGCCTTGCGCTGAACGGAGGCCCGGCCAGCCAATGGTTTTTATATGGTTTTTTGTACACGGTGGCCATACTGGTGATGGGCATTCGGATGATGATAAAATACCGCCACAACATGTACCAACTCGTGCGGACGGGTTCGGTCATGTTTTTTCAGACCGCCTTCGCATTTCTCATTCCGCAGATATTGGCGCTGCTCCACCAACCGGCCCCCGACCTGAAAAACATCTGGCCGCTCGACTATTCCTTCTTTTTTGAATACCGCCTCGATGAGCTTACACAATCTGGTGGACTCGGTATATTCATGCTCGTTTGGGGCATTGCACTGTTCGTCACCGGCGTGCCCATACTCACTTATTTTTATGGCAAACGCTGGTACTGCTCGTGGGTTTGCGGCTGTGGCGGCCTGGCCGAGACCCTTGGCGACCCCTTCCGCCAGCTTTCAAATAAAAAGCTCAAAGCCTGGAAGGCCGAGCGGTGGCTCATTCACGCCGTGCTCGTTTTTGCCATAGTGATGACGGTGATGGTGGTGGGCACCTATTTCACCGAAAACTCCCGGCTGTTTCTCATAGATAGCTACACCATACGCAGTTGGTACGGCTTCGCCATTGGAAGTATCTTCGCCGGCGTGGTGGGTACGGGATTTTACCCGCTGCTGGGCAACCGCACGTGGTGCCGTTTCGGCTGCCCGTTGGCGGCCTACCTGGGGTTGGTCCAAAAGTTTAAATCCCGCTTCCGCATCACCGTCAATGGCGGGCAGTGCATTTCCTGCGGCAATTGCTCCACCTATTGCGAAATGGGCATAGACGTGCGCCATTATGCCCAGCGCGGGCAGGATGTCGTGCGGGCCTCGTGCGTGGGTTGCGGCATTTGTGCCGCCGTGTGCCCACGGGGCGTGTTGCGGTTAGAAAACAACGGCACCGACGTGGGCAGCCGCACGCAGGAGCTTCGCACCGTGCACTTTCCTGAAACCGAAGTGAATTTGCCGAAAGGCTGAGCAGGCCGGGGTTCAGGCGTGCAGGCGCGGCAGCATTTATTTCAACAAAAAATACTCACCGGGGCCGGGGTTGTAATACCGCTGGTTTAGCTCCTCCAAATCCATTGCTTTGAAAGGCGAAAGAAAATACCGGTTCCCTTTCATTTCTTTTTCATACCGCTCGAAGCTGGGCAAGATGAGCAGCGTCTTTGCCGAATCGGGGTGCTCCAGTGCGCTCAGGTGCATCGCCGTGAAAGGCACGCCCCACGTCATCAGCACCGTGTCCATCGGGACAAACCGGGAGGGCAACAGAAACCTGTTTGTGCCAATGGTGCGGCCCTTTTTCATTTGATTTTCTATCCATGAAAACTGCCGGTCGAAGGTCTGGTGATTCCAGCCTATGGTGATAAGGCGCAGAGCCATCACGCCAACGAAAGCCAGGGGCAGCCACTTTTTCCAACGTACGCTGTGCTGCCATTCCGGCACGAGGTCGAACAAAAACGGCAACGCCACAAAGAGGCTCAGCGGCAGGTAAGTCACCTCTGAATAAAACCGGTAAGGAGCGTGAGGGTCGGAGATGTTGTACAGCAGCAGGTAGCCGCCCGAAAATCCCCAGACGAGAAATATTTTCAGCCACTGTTTTTTATAAAAATAAAACACCGTGACGATGGCCAGCATCAGGGGCAGCATATAATAATGGTGTAAGCTGCGCTCCAGAAAAACGGTGTTGGCGGGGATGGTGTGGAAACCGGGGAAATACTCTGCCCAGTTATTTTTGAAATCTACCTGCTTGGCCGCCTCGTACCAACCGGTGAACCAAATGGACTTCACCGCCGCAATGGCCAGCATCAGCAATAAAAAGGCGGCATACCGCTTATGGCGCAAGGCTCCGTTTTTCAGACCGGAAAAAATCCAAAAAAAGAGGAAGTAAATCAACGAGAGTTTGTGCGAAAATCCCACTGTGACCAACAGCGGCAGCAAAAGCGGGAACATCCACTTTTCCCGCATCGCCGGATAGCGCCACACCAAGCCAAAAACCAGCAGCAGCAAAGACAGACCAAGGTAAAACTCGCTTTGTATATGGTAAAATGTGTCGAGTGAAATCAGCGTGAACAGGAAGATGAGCGCCCAGCCGAGGTAATCGTTTTTTAATTGACGGACCAGCAGGTGGTACACTGCGGCGTAAAATAAAATGTAAGCGGCCGAAAAACTCATCGCCAGCAGCCACAGCGGCGCTGACATTTTCAACAGAACAAAAGGCAATAACTGCGGCACTCCCGTGATGAAGCGGTAGTGGTAAACCTGAATGGTCTCCTCGTTGATGAGGTTGAAGAGCTGAAAACCGGCATCCATGAAGAATGCCCGCTCTTTGTAAAATACGAGCGCCAACACGAGCATCACCCCCCAGATGGCGTACCCAAGTTGCCTGAAAAAAGGATTCTCAAAACGGGCTTCATTTTGCATGGGCTGTGGGTTCAGGTTAAAGATTTCCACTCGAAACGCCTTTGCGTTTTAGGCTCCGGTGATAAAACGCCCCTTTCCTTTATTGAAGAACTGCTTTGTTGAAATTCACTAAGTAACGGTTAAAAAATCGGGAACCTCTCTCTTTTTTCGGCGACTTCGCCGCCGAGAAAAGAGAGAGGTTATTTTTTGGTCGTTACTAAGCGATTTGAAAAAGTCAGAACTGCTGAGCCTATAATTTCCACAAAGCTAACTATACTCAGCGCCATTAGGTTTTCCCGGCATTCCGTACTGGACAGTTAGTGCAAAATGACCTTTGCCCCTCCTCGCCGCTTTTCCCACCAGGCGTTGGATGCCACTCGGAAGTATCGGACGGCTGCGGGCTAAGGCATTAAGATGATCCGCCCTGCGGCAGGACAACATTTCCTTGCAGCGGCTCATTGGCATTTTATTCCAAAAAGAAGAATTGAACGAAGGATTGCTTTCAATGTAAAGCACAAGTGAAATTTTGAAAATATCCAAAGATAAAATTTATCTTTGGGTCGTGTTAAAGACACTCAATATCATAGATGGCCGCTGAACTGATTGAAAGAATTTAGAGGTCGGGGGGCAGCGTTACCTATACTTCTGTCCGTTAGCTTTTGGCCATTGGCTCCCAGCCAGCAGCAAATGGACAAAACCTGGCGCTCCAAAGTATAACTTTATTGAAGAACTGTTTTTAGATATCAAAATGATAGTAAGCAACAAAACGGAAACCGGCAAAGACAAAGCATTTTTACTCATCGCCTATTCTTACCACAGTAGCCACGTATTGTTTCTTTCAACGCATCAGAGGAGAGTTTATGAACCCTGTTCTAAGAAACCACCTCTCCTCACAACTTTTTGAGCACTAAAATCTAACTCTTACTCCCCTTCTACGCTTCCAAATGAGGGAGCTAAAAAGGGAATTATTTCATTTATTCTCAATCAAAATTAAATTGTATGAAAAAACTGTTATTGGCTTTAGCCATGTCCTTCGGCATGGTATCCATAGTAGCCGCTCAGCGTACTATTATGGGAACAGTCACAGGAGATGACGGCTCTCCCCTTATTGGGGCAACCGTCTTGGTCAAAGGTACCTCGACCGGTACCGTTACAGATGTGGATGGGACGTATTCCATCAGCGTTCGGGCTGAAGGTAGCACATTAGTATTCAGCTACACTGGATTCCAGACGTCGGAAATCGTCTTAGGCGCTTCCAACGTTGTTGACGTGGTACTCGTGTCCGGGCAGGTTCTTGACGAAGTGGTCGTAACAGCACTTGGCATTACGCGCTACAAAAACGAGTTGGCTTACTCCGCACAGAAAGTGGCCGGAGATGAAATGACCAACACCCGCGATGCCAACGTGGTGAACGCCCTCAGCGGCCGGGTGGCCGGCCTGAACGTAAAACGCAACAACAGCCTTGGCGGCTCCACCAACGTAGTGTTGCGGGGTTCCAAGTCGCTCACCGGCGACAACCAGGCGCTGTTCGTCATTGACGGTGTGCCGGTGGACAACTCAAACACCAACACTACCAATCAACAATTCGGCCGCCTCGGTTATGACTACGGCAACGCCGCCAACGACATCAACGGCGACGATGTCGAGTCGGTGACGGTACTCAAGGGTGCTGCGGCATCCGCACTTTATGGCTCACGTGCGGCCAATGGCGTGGTGATGATCACCACCAAAAAAGGAAGCAAGGCCAAAGGCCTCGGCGTCAGCGTGAACACTGGCCTGAACATGGGCAAGATTGACAAAACCACTTTTGTTGAATTTCAGAAAAAATACGGCGGCGGGTACGGCGCCTACTACGAAGACCCAAGTGGGTTCTTCCTCTATCGTGACATCAACGGCGACGGCACCGATGATTTGGTGGTGCCTATGAGCGAAGACGCCTCCTGGGGTGCCCCTTTCGACCCGACCAAATTGGTTTATCAATGGGATGCTTTTGACCCATCTTCACCCAACTATGGCAAACCAACACCTTGGGTGGCTGCAAAAAACGACCCTACCACCTATTTTGAAACTGCCGTAGGAACCAGCAATAACATAAGCATTGATGGCACCAACGAAAATGGCTTTTTCAAACTCGGCTATACTCACACTACAGACAAGGGCATTCTGCCCAATAGCCAGGTTGACAAAAACCTCGTGAACTTTGCCGCCTCCTACAACCTGACGAAGAAATTGAACGTGTTCTCCAATGTCAATTTCACTTCAACAGATGGAACAGGCCGCTATGGTACTGGCTACGACTCCAAAAACCAGATGACCAGCTTCCGGGAGTGGTGGGAAGTGAACGTGGACGTGAAAGAACAAAAAGCTGCTTATGACAGGACGAAGCAGAACATCACCTGGAACTGGGCTGACCCAACCGACCTCGTGCCTATTTACTGGGACAATACTTATTGGGTGCGGTATGAAAATTTCGAGACCGACCACCGCAACCGTTACTTCGGGTATATGGGGGCCACTTACAACGTTACCGACTGGTTCGACATTACGGGACGCGTTGCACTGGACCAATACAGTGAGGTACAGGAAGAGCGCATCGCCGTGGGTAGCGTGGATGTTTCACAATATTCCCGCTTCAACCGCAGCTTCTCGGAAGTGAACTACGACCTGTTTGGCCAGTTCAAAGAGTTGCATCTGACGGATAACCTGAAGTTCAATGCGTTGTTGGGTACCAACATCCGTAAGCAAAACATCGCTTCCATCCGTGCAACCACAAATGGTGGTCTTATTTTGCCGGGTGTGTACTCGTTGTCGAACACCAAAAACCCATTGAACGCACCTACTGAAAGTCAAGTAGATATTGAAGTGGATGGCGTTTATGCACAAGCAGGATTAGTGTATGACAAATGGGCCATCCTTGACCTTGCTGCTCGTCGCGACCAAAGTTCTACTTTGCCCGCTGGCAACAATATCTATTACTATCCTTCTGCATCGCTGGGTATCATCTTTTCTGAGTTCTTCGGCGAAAATGACGCATTCACCTTCGGCAAACTTCGCCTGAATTATGCTGAGGTGGGCAATACGGCTCCCTGGGGTAGCGTAAACGACGTTTACAATCTGAACACAGCTTTTGGCGATGCTGCAAACGCCTCCGTGTCCTCCACCAAGAACAACCCTGACCTTAAGCCGGAAAGCACCAAAAGCTACGAAGCTGGTCTGGAATTGCGTTTCTTGAAGGACAAGTTGGGCTTCGATGTCACTTATTACAAGATGAACACCACTGACCAGATTCTTCCTGCTACTGTTTCAAGGGCTACGGGTTATAACTCCAAGTTCATCAATGCCGGTGACGTGGAAAACAAAGGCTGGGAAGTACAGATGTGGCTTCGCCCGGTCAACACTCCCAACTTCAAATGGCACATGGACCTCAACTGGGCTCGCAACCGCAACAAGGTACTCACCTTGGGTGGCGACATTGATAACCTTCAGCTTTCCTCTCACCAAGGTGGTGTGACCATCAACGCCGCAGTGGGCGAGCCATACGGTACCATCAAGGGCAACGACTATGTTTACTATGACGCAAATGGTAATGGCCTAAGAGACCCTGGTGAAAACCAAAGAGTCGTGAAGTCCACCAATTATTCATACGCGTTCTCGGCCACCTCGGCTGAAATCATTGGCAATATCAACCCTGATTGGACAGGAGGCATGAATAACACTTTCGAAATTGGGAATTTCTCGCTTAGCTTTTTGATTGACGTAAAACATGGTGGTGATCTGTTTTCACTTGACCAATACTACGGCCTGGCAACAGGTGAAGCAGTTTCCACAGCCGGCCTGAATGAACTTGGCGGCGAAGTTCGTGCACCTCTCTCAGAAAATGGGGGTCTTATCGTACAAGGTGTACTTGCCGATGGAACGCCCAACACGAATCGTTATGATGCTACTAATTTCGGCATTTATGGCTATCGCCGTAACCCGAATGCAGCTTTCGTTTACGATGCCAGCTTTGTGAAACTGCGCGAAGCCACGCTGAATTTCAACTTCCCGAAGAGCATGTTCGCTGGTTCAAATGTCATCAAAGGCGCCACGTTGGGCATCTATGGCCGCAACTTGTGGATCATCCACAAGAACTTGCCCTATGCCGACCCGGAAGATGGCATGAGCGCTGGCAACATACAAGGCTATCAGGTAGGCAGCTATCCGACAGCGCGTACTTTTGGGGTTAACCTTAATGTTAAATTCTAAACAGCGGTTTTGAGAGGAGAACAACGTCTCTTTGACGTTAAGTAAACTTTCCTGACTGTCAACAAAAATTTCGACTTATGAAAAAAATATTGTTTTTGCTCATCACCGCGTTAGTCGCCTTTACCTCCTGCGACAAGGATTTCGGCGATCTCAACGTTGACAAAAAAAGACCCTCAGCGGTACCACCAGGAGCACTGT
>SCUG01000423.1 GCA_004297645.1 Saprospiraceae bacterium
GATCTCACGTGGATGAATGACACCGGAGCCTACATCATAGGTTCGCTATTTGGCAAGCACCTGCTGTTTTCGCGGATTTCACCCAAAAAGACCTGGGAGGGTACCTTCGGCGGAATCGCCATAACCTTTCTCGTAGCTTTTTTGTTTTGTGTTTTCACCAACGAGTTGCGGTTTAGGGATTGGATAATTCTGGGGGCCATCGTTTCGATTTTTGGCTCCGTTGGCGACTTGGTGGAATCCATGCTGAAACGCAGCGTGGGCGTAAAAGACTCTGGCAATCTGCTGCCCGGCCACGGCGGCGTACTCGACCGCTTCGATGCCTTTATTTTCGTGTTGCCTTTTGCGGCAGCATATTTACTTTGGATTCGTTGAGACGGGGGACGGTACGACGGTATCGCAAGTAATTAGGAACACCATAATGCCGTGGCACCATCATACCCCAACACCGCAATTTTTTCACCCAAAATAAATTTTTATGAAAAAGCTTTTGTTATTCAGCCTTTTGGCCCTGCTTTTTACCACTGCCGCAACGGAGAATGCCTTTGGGCAGCACAGCAAAAAGAAAAAATCATCCAAGACGGACCAGTATTTCGACGAAAGTGGCTTTGCCAACAAACTATGGTATGGGGGTACTTTCAACCTCGGCTTTTCAGGCTCCGGCGAAACCAACCAGTTTGTCTTCGGGCTTTCACCCATGGTGGGCTACAAAATTCTTGGCGATATCGTCTCCGCCGGGCCAAGGGTTGGATTCACCTATAATTTTATCAAAGGCAGGGGCGTAGATGGCCTCATCCACAAGACGAATCCGGTCTCGTACAATTTAGGTGTATTCGCACGGGCGAAAGCCTTTCAGAATTTTTTCGCCCACTTTGAGTACGAATACCAAAACACCAAAGTGGTATTTGTGGACGGGTTCGGCCGGCTCGCTCTCGACAATAACGGTGATGTGCTCACTGCCAGCGACGTCAGGGACAACTTTTACATAGGCGCCGGATACACCAGCGGCGGCCTTTGGGGCTATGAAATTCTACTCCTATACAATTTGACTCAACCCGATTCCGACCTCGAGCTGCCTTTCAGTTTCCGGTTCGGCATCACCTATAAATTTTAGGCTTCGCCTAAAAAAAAACAGCCCTTCCCGCCGCATGACGTGGAAGGGCTGTTTGCATTTCAGGAACACTCAGTACTGAAGTTCTCCGTCTTTTACAAATCTCAGTGTTTTCACCCCGCGGGAGTAAATGATTTGCACCAGGTAAATCCCATTAGGAAGACCATCTGACGGCAGGCTGATTTTATTTTGGCCGGGGGATATATCCCAAATGAATGCAGCCAAGATATGCCCGCTGGCATCGAAAATCTTTACGCCGGCGGCGGTCGTCTCTGTTGCAGTGGTGAAATACAGACTCGCAGTGCCGTTCCCGGCAGGATTGGGATATATCCCGCATGCCTCCGGCGCATCCTCAAACGATAGCACTTCCACCTTGCTCAGGGTGGTGTTGCCGTCGTAATCCGTTTGCCGCAGGCGGTAATAATTGTCGCCGGGCAGCGGGTGCTCATCTCTCCACTCGTACTGACGCTCTTCGAGCGAGGTGCCAGCCCCCGGTATCCGGGCGACTGCCTCGAACCCGACGCCACCGGCGGAGCGCTCCAGCGTGAAGTAGTCGTTGTTTAGTTCGGAGGCGGTGGCCCAGGTGAGGCGGGCAGACGGGCCGTCTTTTTGGGCGGAGAAGGCGGTGAGTTCGATGGGGAGAGGCGCAGAAATATAAACGCCATAGTCTTCTGACTGACCTTGGACAGGGTCGTATAAAGGGCCACTCGGAATTACACTTTTATCCGAAATGACACGCATTCTCAGGATGGTATTGGTGGTCGGGGAGGCAGGCGTTGTAAAGGTGATGGGAGATATCTCGCCACAATAGGCCGATGGAGAAGTATTTCCGAGGCTCTCGCCGGTATCGTTGAAATCTCCGTCACCATTATAATCTGCCCATGCCGCAACCCCTTCAAAAGAGGAGGAATTGCAATCTCCCACCGTTGCATACAAAGAATAGGCGGTACTGGCAGCGAGTTGTGCCACAGCAGCGCAGGAAAAATCTTCGTAGCTGCCTTCCGTAGCAGCGCTCCCCGAAAAATAGAGCATCCCGTTGAGCCTGACAGCCAATATTCCCAATGTTCCTGATGAAGCATCGTCTGGAGAAGTTGTAGCGGCAGGGGCATTGACTACCTGAAGGTAGTTTGTCTTCGTCACGGTATTATTGCCCAAAGTATTTGTGGCTGTAAGCGCCACCGTATAGTTTCCGTTGGTGCTGTAAGTGACTGAAGGATTTTGGCTACTCGACGAAGAAGGGCTGCCCCCTGTGAAAGTCCACGACCAAGAAGAAGGCTCATTCGTAGATAGGTCGGTTAAAGCAACAGCAACGCCATTGCATACGGTGGTTGTGCGCGCAGAAAAATTGGCAACAGGAGCCCTATAAACTGTGGAACAGAGCTCCAGGCAAGTGCCTCCCAAAACTGAGTTAATGGCCGTAATGGATGCGGAAGACCATGTACTGGTACAACTTACGGAAGGGGACATGATAAACCCACCCGTGCCATCATGAACGGCGCTGAAATTATGTCCGGTTTCGTGCGAGACTAATACCCGCATAATACAGGCATTGGTGCTGGCATAATCCTGAATAGCCTGATAGGCCCAGCAACTTGCTCCCGGACAGGTAGCTATGCACATCACGTCCACATAAGCAATGCCGATGGTGGAGCCGTCAAAGTTCCTGTCAGTCCAAAACTGGGCTAAGTCATAGTCATTACCAAATCCGCCACCGTTTCCCCAGGTTCTGAAAGTACTCAAAACCGTGTTCGCATCGGTAATGGAAGTGGAGACTGGATCTGCACCCGCAGTGGTGGAAATGAAAAACTCCGTTAAAACAAAAGAAACAACATCGCTAAATGAAGAGGAGTAGTCCCCATCAACATTGTTAATTACCCCCACAATATAAGCTTCCAGGGCATCAATGTTGTTGTTAAATTTTTGATACATCAGGTGGTCTGCGGCAGAGGCCAGTTCCACTTCCTTGCATGCCACAACTTTGGAGGCCCCAGCCGGCGTTTTTCCAGTGCCGGTGTATTGAGCATCCGTCACCCCACAGGTCAAATCTTCTTTCTCTATGACGTCGGATGCCTTGTACACGACAAACCGCCCGGGCGGCATTGTTTTATCGTATTTCGAAACAGGCTCGATAAAATACACTTCATCGCCTTGTGTGATGAATCCATAAATAAAATTCCCGCGGATGGTCAGCCGTACCTCACCGCCATTGGGGCCAGTCAGCCAACCCCGGTAAGCGATGTTGGGGCGGTCAGTGTAAACTGTTATTTTATCCCCATCGGCAACCCGCAGTTTATACTCCGACGAAAAAAGCGGATGCTCTTTCAACTCAATAACCCAATCGTATTCTCCGCCAAGCCGGAGCCTGATAACTCCTGCATAATTTGCACTTTTGAGGTAGTAGGAAACTGCCTCCCCATTGATTTCATATAGCTGATAGCGGGCAATGGACTTTTCCAAGTCAGGAATGGATTTGTCATCAACCGGCGGACACTGAAAAATGCCCGTTTGCCCAAATACCATGAAAGTATAAACAAGAAATACGGTTGTAAATGTGTACTTTTTCATAATAATGCAAGAGGGTAAATAATTGAATAAAAGCTGGGGCCAGGTCCAATTCTACAATGGATTGTTCCACTAAAACCTATTAAAAGCTTGGTTCATTAGATTGTTCGTTCCATCTGTTAATGGAGTTTAAAAATTATGTACTTTTTTTAACAAAATGAAACCACAAAAGATAAAAAACCCTTGCAAGCGTGCTTTGCAAATGGGCTGTTTATCTTTGCCACACCCACTTCATAAAAGTACAACAATAATGAGCAAATCCTTCCACACTCTTCACGTAAAAAGTATAAAGCAAGAGACCCCGGATGCCACAACCTTCACCTTTGAGGTGCCAGGCAGTCTGAAAGAACTATACAAATACACGCAGGGACAGCACCTGACGCTGCGGTTTTTTATCAATGGAAAAGAAGAGCGCCGCTCGTATTCCATGTGCAGCAGCCCGTTAGAGGCGGGCCTGTCGGTGACGGTGAAGCGGGTGAAAGGCGGCGTAGTGTCCAACTATATCCACGACCATCTGCAACCCGGCTCGGAGGTGGAGGCCATGCCGCCGGAGGGCCGGTTTTTTACACCCCTTGACGCTGACAACAAAAAGAACTACTACTTTTTTGCCGCAGGCAGCGGCATCACGCCGCTGATGTCCATGATAAAAACCATTCTGGAGCAGGAGCAGATGAGCTTCATTTTTTTGCTGTACGGCAACCGGAATGAAGACACTATCATTTTTAAAGAAGAACTCCACCGCCTCAGCCAGCAGTACGCCGGTCAATTGCACCTGACCCACCTGCTCAGCCGGCCCAGCCGTGAAAAAACAAAGGGCCTCGGTGGCCTTTTTTCAAAAGGGAAAATTAGCTGGACGGGTAAAAGCGGCCGCATCAATGGCCAGGCAGTGCGGGAATTTCTACAGGAAAACCCACCCAGGCACAAAGCCTCGGAGTACTTCCTTTGCGGCCCCGGCGACATGATTGACGCTGCCGAAAAAGCCCTGACCGCACTTGGTACCGAAGCAAAAAATATCCACCACGAGTATTTCAGCAGTGCCGCTACCACTACCGCCGGGACGGCTGTCACCGGCAAGGACGGCGCACGGGTAGTGGCCATTCTCGACAAAAAGCGCATTGAGACGACAGTGCCTGCCGGCAATAGCATCCTCGCCGCTTTGCTCGACGCCAAGGCCGATGCCCCATACTCCTGCACCGCCGGGGCCTGCGCCACCTGTATGGCAAAGTTGCTGAAAGGAAAGGTCAAAATGGACGTGTGCTATGCCCTCGACGAAAGCGAGATAGCCAAGGGCTATATCCTCACCTGCCAGTCCCACCCGGTGACTGACGAGGTGGAGTTGACGTATGATATTTGAGGAATGGCGCCCTGCCGGTGGTGCGTTCACAGGTCAATGCCCATCACCGCAACAACTCCCGGATTCCATTGCGGAAAGCTTCATCGAAAATGACGCCCCGGTGCCCCACCCCGTTCATGGTGACGAGGTGAATGCCGTTGGGTTTCAGGGCTTTTAGTTTGCGGGAGGATTCCACAGGGATGACGTCGTCGGCTTCACCGTGAAAAATGGTGATGGGCAGGCCGGCCTTTTGCAGATAGGCATCGTTGGTTAGGTGATATTTCAAAAGAAAATCGGGAAGGAAAGGAGCTATGCGGTCTTTCATGTCCACCATGCTCAGGTAGGGCGCCAGCAGCACGAGTTGGCGGGGCCGGTTGTTGGCGGCGAGATAAGCAGCTAAGCCGCTGCCCAGTGAATATCCGGCCAGTACGATGTGCTCTTCAGGGTAGTGTTTTTTCAAAAAATCATAGACCTTTTGAGCGTCAGATTCCAGTTGGGTTTCCGATTGGATGACCCCGTCACTTTTGCCGAAGCCGCGGTAATCGGGCATAAAGATATCGTAGCCATTGCCTGCCATGGTTTGGGCCTGCCCTAAGCATCGCTTGTTGCTCCCGCGGTTGCCGTGAAGGTAGAGAATGACACCTTTAGGGGAGGGTTCTTTCAGCCACAGGCTATTCAAAAAAACGCCGTCCTCCACCTCTAATTCCACCTCCTCACCGGCCCTGAAAACGTAGCCTTCGGGGAGCTTGCCGGGGCTAAAAATGATTTTTTCCTGCATAAAAAACAGGCCGCCGCAAAGCAGTGTGTACAAAGTGGCGAGTATGGCTGTGGCTTTTTTTAAAAAATTCATGATTCGGGAAATGAGGGCGGCAAAATTACGATAACAGAACTTATTGGCGCCCCAAAACTCGAAGCTCCGTCCGGCTGCTTTTGTCCAGCCTGCTGTCCGAACCTTGACACTTCAGGGTGATTTTGAATTGGATTCAAAACGAATGGTTTAATTTGAAGTTTTGTAACTACTTACCACCCCTCATCCAAGCCGCTTGTGTCCGGGCCTTAGGCTGTGACAAAGCAGCGCGGAGGCAGGGGGTGGTAAACAGTTGCGAGGTTTTTTATTAAAAAAACACCCGAAGTATGAAGATTCGCCACTCCGCTTTTATTTATATGGCATTGCTGCTTTGGCAGCGTCTGGCCATAGGCCAGACCTGCTGCTCGGGCGGCGTGCCACTCTCGTCCAATCTGGGCCTGCCACCGGGCGAAGGTCAGACGCTTCAACTCAACCTCAACTACGACCTCAACGTGTTGCAAACCCTCAAAACCGGCACCGAAGAACTCGACGACGACTCGCGCACCCGCCGCACGCACTCCGTGCTGTTGCAGGGAGGGTACAGTTTTTCGGAACGCATTTCGGTGGATGCCATGATTTCTTGGGTGCGGCAGGAGCGCTCCATCAACCAGGCCGGCAACACAGACTTCACGGCGACAGAGGGCGCGGGCGACGCCGTTTTTCTATTCAAATACAAACTGCTCGCCACTGCCCAAAACCAAACTACCCTCACCGGGGCATTGGGAGTGAAGGCCCCGGTAGGCGCCTCTGACCTGCGCCGCGACGACGGTCTCACCATCAACGCCGACCTGCAACCCGGCAGTGGTGCATGGGACGGCATCGCATGGGGGCAGGTGGTGCATGTGCTGAAATGGCGCCAGAGCATGAGCCTCAGCGGCACCGCAGTGTACAGCCGCAAAGGCAAGAACCGGAACTACCTCGGCAGCCAGGAGTATCAGTTCGGCAATGAAACGCAGGTGTCGGCGGGTGTCGCTGACCGCCTGCTGATAGGGCCGCTCATCATTGACCCATCGCTGACTTTGCGCTTCCGCCACGTGCGCCCCGACCGGCTGACTGGCCTGAATGTGCCCAGTACCGGCGGCAAATGGCTGTTCATCAGCCCCGGCCTGAGCTACTGGTTTAGCCCCAGATATGCCCTCGATGCACGGCTCGAACTGCCGCTTTTTGCCGATATCACCGGCACGCAGGTTTCACCAACGTACCGCCTGAACGTTGGCTTTTTTACAAAAATAAACTTAGGGAAGCCGTCTGCTTTTCAGCCCGGCTTTCCGCTCAATTAATTTTTTTTTAAAAAAATACCGTCATGGAACAGCTTCATTTCAAAACAACGATTATTTACGCTGCCACTTGCTTTTTGCTCGCCGCCTGCAACGGCAATTCTGATCAGGTCACACCTGGCCCCGGCCCCGGCCCCGGCCCCGGCCCCAACGACACTTCCTGGCTCATCCCGAAGGATCAAGTATTCGATGGAGGCCCCGGCAAGGATGGCATCCCCTCGATTGACAACCCCCAGTTTTCGCCGGCGGGTAGCATCAGCTTTCTCGCACCCGGCGACCTCGTGCTCGGCGTCAAGGTGGGCGATGAAATCCGGGCGTACCCCCACCCTATCCTCGACTGGCACGAAATCGTCAACGACGAGGTCAACGGCATCCCGATGGCCATTACCTATTGCCCGCTTACCGGCACTGGCATCGGTTGGGACCGCACCGTAGGCGGTAGTACGACCACCTTCGGCGTTTCGGGTTTGCTTTACAACACCAATCTGATTCCTTACGACCGGGCCTCTGGCAGCAATTGGTCGCAGATGCTGCTCAAAAGTGTGAATGGCAGCCTCAAAGGCGAATTTGTCAAAACCTACCCGCTCATTGAAACGACCTGGCAGACGTGGCAGTCCATGTTCCCCGATTCAAAAGTGCTCAACACTAACACGGGCTACAACCGCAACTACGGCGTCTATCCCTACGGCACTTACAAGACCAATCACGACCAATTGCTGTTTCCCGTTGACCCCGACGACGAACGCCTGCTGCGCAAGACACGAGGCCTCGGCGTCATCGTAGATGGCGAGGCGAAGTTTTACCGCTTCAACAAGTTCGACGCGCAGGTGACGGTGCAGCAGGATGTTATTAAAGGTGTGGAATTGGTCGTTGTGGGCAGCAGCCACCAGAATTTTCTCACAGCCTTCGAACGGAAACTCGCTGACGGAACATTGTTGGAATTCACGGCCATCGTGCAATCGGGCAACCCTGTGGTGATGAAAGACAACGAGGGCAACGAGTGGAACTTGTTCGGCGAAGCCGTCAGCGGGCCGCGCACCGGAGAAAGGCTGGCACAAGCAGAGAGCTTTATCGGGTACTGGTTTTCGTGGGGCGCCTTTTATCCTGGTCTGGAGATTTTTTAGGAAAATTATAATAGACTTTCCAGGTTTTAAAAACCAGGAAAGTCTCGTTGATAAGGTTGAGGTTTTTTTGGGGGGCGTAGCCCCCAATTCCTCTTCCCCTCAGCGCTCCCAGTATCTACCGGGAGGGAGATGGGTCAGGGCAATTATACTTCTGGCCATTATACTGTCGAGCGTTAGGTTTTGTCCATCCCGGGTATTTGGCGCTGGCTTCGCTGGCTTAGGGGTTTGGGGGCGAAGCC
>SCUG01000424.1 GCA_004297645.1 Saprospiraceae bacterium
CCTCCGGCGGTGCCGGGGGGAGGGGATATTGGGGGCTTCGCCCCCAAACCCCTAAGCCAGCGAAGCCAGCGCCAAATACCCGGGATGGACAAAACCTAACGCTCGACAGTATAAGAACACAAAGATTCGAAAGCCATCATCTTATAAAAACCTCTTCGTGGTCTTTGCACTTTGTTGTTGAAAGTGACCAGTGGCTTAGCCCAGGGGTACTGGCACTTTACTGAAAGATTTTTCAAGGGGCTTTTTGTCCAAGTCTAATATAAACCGTGCATCATGAAAAACTTTCTTTTACTCCTTTTGTGCGTTCCTGTTTTGGGCCGCGCCCAAAATAATCCGGACCAGGAAGAATGGCGCCAATTGTTCAATGGCAAAGACCTCGATGGCTGGGACGTGAAAATCACCGGGTACAACCTTAACGATAACTTTGCCAACACCTTCCGCGTGGAAGATGGCGTGATGAAGGTGGCCTACGACGGCTACGACGAGTTCGGCGGCCGGTTCGGCCACATTTTTTACAGGGAGATTTTCTCGTATTACCGCCTGCGGATTGAATACCGCTTCACCGGCACGCAAGTCCCGGGCGGGGCGGACTGGGCCATTCGCAACAGCGGGGCCATGCTGCATGGCCAAACGGCAGCGAGCATGGGCAAAGACCAGGATTTTCCCATCTCCATCGAGGGCCAGTTGCTCGGCGGAACGGGAGAAGGCGAACGCCCCACGGCCAACCTTTGCACCCCTGGCACCAACGTGGTGATGAATGGGGAATTGGTGACCACGCATTGCATCAACTCCTCCTCCAAAACCTACGACGGCGACCAATGGGTGAGCGTCGAATTCCAGGTATTCGGCGATTCGCTCATCCGGCATATCGTGGAAGGTGAGACGGTGCTGGAATACGAAAAACCCCAAACCGGCGGTGGGAATGTGCAAAACTTCGGCCCCTCCGTCAAACACGACGGAGAGCTGCTGAGCGAAGGCACCATCTCCTTGCAAAGCGAAAGCCACCCCGTAGAATTCAGGAAGGTGGAACTGCTCCAGCTTTGCGGGTGCAAAGACCCCAAAGCCAAAAACTATAAATCCTATTATGTGAAAGGAAATCCCGCTGATTGCAAGTATTGACACCCCGGCAATCTGGCTTGCTTTGTCACTTCTTTCCATTAGTTTGGGCAACACCGTTCAGGTACATTATCTTTGCCGGCCTATGGCTGAAATCATGGAAGATTGGGAACTCGATTTTGAGTGGTTGCAGGTGCAGCATTTGGTGAAGGATGCACTGAAACGGGACGCATTGCCCGATATGAATGCCATTTTATTCCTCATCGGCATTCAGGAACTGGGGCGCTGGAAGACTCAATTCACCAAAGAAGAAAAGCAAGACCTGATGCACGTTGCCATTTGCCATTTGCTGAGCTACGATGGTTATTATGTCTTCAAAGGCCGCGACGACGACGGCTGGCCCCATTTCGAAGCAGTGAAACCCTTTCGGCAAAAAGGCGCTCAGGAACAGGAAGAATTTTTGAAAATAAAGATTGTTCAATACTTTAAGGAATGGAAGGAGGAAGCCATGAGCCATGAGCAATGAACAATGCCCCGGGATAATACCATACCAAAAGGCGTTGTTTTTTTTTTAACGGGAATCAAATTAGTCATCCATAAAATTGAATCAGACATGATACCTAAGAATTTATTTTTAATGTGCGCATTTACCATGTCGCTGGCGCTGGCAGGTTGCCAAAAAAACGGCGGAAACATTGCTCTCATCGAAACGGATTTGGGCAACATCAAAGTGAAGTTGTACGACTCTACGCCGAAGCACACGGCCAATTTCATCAAACTCGCCAATGAGGGCTTTTACGATGGCACCCTTTTTCACAGGGTCATCCCTGGCTTCATGATCCAGGGTGGTGACCCCGACTCCAAAACCGCCCAACCGGGACAGCGGCTTGGACAGGGCGGCCCCGGCTACCAGATTGACGCTGAAATCGGAGCACCTCACTTCCGCGGAGCACTGGCAGCAGCCCGCATGGGCGACGAGGTGAACCCAGAAAAAAAATCCTCCGGCTCCCAATTCTACATCGTGCAAGCCGCTCCTGTGCAGGAAGCTCAATTGAACCAAATCGAGCAAATGAAAGGCATCAAATACACCCCGGAGCAGCGCAAAATTTATATCGAGCAGGGTGGCACTCCCTTTCTCGATAAGGACTACACGGTCTTTGGCGAAGTCTTGGAAGGCATGGACGTGGTGGATAAAATCGCCACCGCTGCCCGCGATGCAGCCGACCGCCCCAATGCCGATATTAAAATGAAGGTTAAAATGCTTTAGGCGACGCTGTGCGCCGGAACCGGAGCGCCTTACGCTTTCCTCCGGCGCACATCGTCATTCATCAAAAAAAACCATCCGGATAAATGATTAAATCGATTTTTTTCTTCCTCGCCCTTCCGCTGCTGGCCGCTTCCTGCGCAAGACCTGCGGCAGGCTTTAGCTACAGCGGCGAACAACACGTGGCACCTGCCACCGTCAATTTTGAGAACCTTTCAAAAAATGCCAGCAGCTTCGAGTGGGATTTTGGCGATGGCACCACCGCCACCGATGCCGCCCCCTCCCATTCTTACAAAGCCTCCGGCAATTATTCCGTAAAACTAAAAGCAACAAAAGGCGGCAAAACAACCGTCGCAGAAAAACGCATTATGATTACAGCACCCATCGAATGTCTTGTGGAAATTGAGACAAACTACGGCACCATGACGGTGCAACTTTCCAATGCCACACCCCAGCACCGGGACAACTTCATCAAACTTGCCGAAGAGGGATTTTTCGATGGCACCCTGTTTCACCGGGTCATCGAGGGTTTCATGATCCAGGGCGGCGACCCCTCCTCACGGAACGCTTCCCCGCAGCAGCAACTCGGCTCCGGCGGCCCCGGCTACACCATTCCCGCCGAATTCGCCGACTCCCTCGTGCACGTGAAAGGCGCTCTGGCGGCAGCCCGGCAAGGCGACCAGGTGAACCCCGAGAAGAGGTCTTCCGGCTCTCAATTTTACATCGTACAGGGCGCCCCCCTCACTGATGAAGCCTTAAACAACATGGAAGCACGCAAAGGCATTCACTACACCCCGCAACAAAGAGAAGCTTATAAAACAGTGGGGGGCACGCCCTTCCTCGACAGAGATTATACCGTCTTCGGGCATGTCATAAAAGGGCTTGATGTGCTCGATAAAATTGCCGCCGTTGCTACCAACCCCGGAGACCGCCCCAAAGAGAATGTCGTGATGAAAATGAAAGTGATTAAATAGCGTATTGGCAAATTGGCATGTTAGCGCATTAGGCAGGCAGTGCCAACACGCCAATGCGCCAACACACTTATCCTAACACCGGCAACTATATGCAAACGAAAACCATTTTTGGTATCGACGTGGGAGGTACTAACACAAAAGGGGCTATTGTAGATTTGGGGAAGGGCGAGCTTATTTCCGAGCGCATAAAGGTGCCTACCCCGGTGCCTTCAAAGCCCGAAGCTGTGGCTAAGGTTGTCGCCGAACTCGTCCGGCAAGCTGGGTATAAGGGAAAGCTGATAGGCTGCGGCTTCCCCTCTATTGTTAAAGACGGGGTTTGCCACAGCGCCGCCAATATAGACGCCGAGTGGAAAGGCGTCAACATCAACAAACTTTTCTCCAAAATCATCGGGGCAAAAGTAATAACCACCAACGACGCAGACGCGGCAGGCCTTGCCGAGATGCGCTACGGCAAAGGGAAAAACGTAAAAGGCAACGTTCTGCTCGTCACCATCGGCACAGGTCTGGGCACCGCACTTTTTACCGACGGAATACTCGTGCCCAATACCGAATTCGGGCATTGCACCCTGCACAACATGATTGCCGAACACTACGTCTCCGGCACTGCACGCAAAGCGGAAAATATGACGTGGAAAGAATTCGGCAACCGGTTCAACGAATTCCTGGAGATGGTCAACCGCCTCACCTCTCCCAACTTAATCATTCTCGGCGGCGGAATCAGCAATTTTTACCGGCAGTTCCGGAAATACCTGACCGTGGACACCAGGGTCAAAGCGGCGAAGATGTTCAACCACGCCGGCATCATCGGTGCGGCGCTCTATGCCTACGAGAAGAAGGCTGGCAAATTGTGATTGAAAATCTACCAAGCCGGGCGGTCCGGGCAAAGTGGCCGGCGCCTTGCTTTTTATTTGAAAGCAAAAAAAATTCTACCATGAAAATCATTCAATTCTCCATTCTCCTGCTCACCGTTTTGGCCCTTTCTTTTTCGTGCAAGAAAAAACCGCAAGCCGGCTACCGCCTCGTGCAGGCTGGTGAGTCTTTTGAACTGAAGCTGAACGAATCTGCCAAACTCGATGGCGAAGACCTGAAGATTACTTTTACAGAAGTGCTGGAAGACTCCCGCTGCCCCGAAGGTACCGACTGCTTTTGGGCGGGCGAGGTAAAAATCGCCGTAAAGGCGAACACCGGCAACCGCACCTACCAGTTGGCCCTCGTCCGTGAGGGCAAGCAAACCGAAGAGGTCACCCAGAATGCCGGCGATTTCCGGATAGCCCTGCAAGAAGTGAATCCCTACCCGAAGCAAAACCACAAGATTTCACCGGAAGATTATAAAATCAAACTGGCTGCCGCCAAAAAGTAAGAACAGGGTAAGTGATGGGCTGGCTTAGATCCGGAATTTTCCACCTGCTGCGCAGGGGTCAATTTGGTGCTTCCGGCATTTCTATCAGGGTGCTTTCACCTTAATAAAGTGACCGCTCCAATGAGGTTCTCTTTTTCATGGATAAATATATTCAGGTACTCGAAAACGTAAACGTAAACCCCTTCGCTTGCACCCTTCCCATCCCAATGCACGCTTGGCCCTTCCATCATTTTTAGCCTGCCGCCCCATCTGTCGTAGATGGACAGCTTGATGGCCGTGAAATTCTTTCCCTGCGGGAAGAACAGATCATTGATGCCGTCGCCGTTGGGGCTGAACACATTGGGCAGGTAAACCGCCGCTTCGCAGTCGTTTACTTTCAAAGAAAAAGTATCGGAAAACAGACACCCTTCCACCATGACAGAAATCAGGTATTCACCTTCGGAATCCAACTCGACGGGCAGTTGTCCAGCCGGCTTTTGGTTCAGGGAAAACTCATCAGTGAAATCACTCGAAGGGTAAAGAAGGAATGGCAGTTCCTGCTGGCATATCGTCGTATCGGCAGGAAGTGCAATGGGAGGCTTATTGTCAAGCAAAGAAGAAACGAGTATAATATCAGTCGAATCTATGGCTGTGCAAAACCCGTCGCTGACGGTGACTGAGTACATTCCATTTTGTGTAATTTCCAATAGTGAGCTACTATCAGAAGTGCTCCAAAGAAAAGTTCTCAGTGGCCTGCCCGAATTGACATGAAGCGCAACAGGCAGGGTGTCGCACACGACTCCCGATTTATCAATGATAGCGTCCAAATCATCCAATACGGTGATGCCCCGCTCGAAGCTGTAAGGGCAACCCAGAAACCATATTGTTTGCGCAAGGTTGAAATGGCCGGGAGCATGAAAACGGTACCTGAACGAAAGGGAATCCGTCCACACGCTATCGGCACCGCCGCCTGTCAGCCGCCACTCGATTTTATGCGCAAGAATATTGTTCGTGCTGGCTGCCCAGGCGCTGTCGCCGCGGCAAAGCGTATCGGGGAATGCAAATTCAGGAGAAGGCGGTGCCGGGGTGTCACAGAAATCGGAAAAACTGAAATGGGCCGAATCCGAAGAAATATCGAGGGTTTCAAGGCTATCTATTAAAAAAGTGTCCACCTCGAAAGTACCCATGTTCAAAGTGATTGCATTGCTTTCGAGGCAGGTGGGGAAGGTTTCGCAGTTTGGGATATTTCCCAATGAGTCAGTCCTGGAGACTATCATTTTGGGAAACAAGGCCCCCGTTGAATCGAAGTGGCGCCGGGTGGTCAAAAGCAGCGAGCCGTCGTTCATGGCATCTATTTGCGGCTCGTAGAGCGGATAGCCTTTTTGCCAAAGGATATTGCCATCGCTGTCCAACTTTGCCAACACAACCGGGAAAGCGCCGAAGGTGGAATAGCCCAATACCAGCGTTCCGTCATTGGCAATATTTAAAGTGGAACTGGCATACTCGAAGGCTTCAGCATGGTAAACCCTCGCCCATTGAAAATTGAGGTTTAAGTCGAATTTCGCCAGCATAGCGTTTTCCGTATTACCGGTAAAGGGAAAAGGAGCCGCTGTTTTACCCAATAAATACACGCCGTCATTGCCAACGTACAGTTGGTTCAACGCATGCGAGCCGATGGTTTTGAAAATGGCGGGCGTACCATCAAGGTTAAGTTTCATAACAAAATATTCATCCTGGCCCGTATCGTTGTAATTGCCAAACCTTCCACTTAAGTAATACCCATTGCCAGGTGACAACCCGATTTGCTGCGCCGTCAATTGGAACGTATCGAACCCCGATTTGCTGAAGCGCAGGCCCTTGCGCCAGATGTTGTTGCCGAGGCTGTCTAAATAAAAAAGGAATGCAAAATCAGAGGAATAATATGGGCCAGCAGTCTGTAGGAAAAGAATATTGCCGGTCTCATCAAGTACAAAGTCTCCAATAGTACTGGTGTTGGTAAAAGTCCTTTTTGCCCATATTTCTCCAGTAATTGTATTATAACTTATAACACCGAGACCATTGGAAGCGCCTAAAGTGATGCCCTGAAGTATCGTAACCCTGTTTCCTTTGAATGAAGCATTATTTAACAACTTAAATTGAGAATAATCTGGAAATTTAAACTTCACGGCATCCTGAGATGACGCTCCAGTAGTAAGGTTCATTAGATAAAAATCAGGAGAGGGAACAGTAAAGGGTGGCCCAAAAAACATAGCTATGATTTCGTCATTCTCGTTCACCATCACATCGCCGAGCCTGTGCCCCGGAATATCCATGGAAATTTGGAAGGAGGGTGTCTGGCTTTGTGTGGCCTGCACGAGAAAGAAGCATTGGCAAAGAAACGCCAGAAAAATACTAATGCGCATAGGAGTCTAATTTGAGTAAAAGAATTGCTTCAAACCGGGTGGCAAATCCGGCTTGAAGCAACCCGGCAAAGAGAACTCATTGAATTTCAACTGGATCACAGCCGCATTCCTGTAGTTGTACTTGTGTAGTGTGATAATAATTGCTACCACTTCCAGACAGTGTAATCGGGTCAGAAACGAATCCATACCCCCCTCCAGGGCCACAAATGAGGTTTGCTTCCGTCTCCTGACAGACTACTCTGAATGTAATGCTCCAGGTTACTCCATCTCCGCCGCCACATCCTTCATCAACCCAAATCGAACCTGCAAAAACCGGAAAGGTGGAATAGGCAGGCACTTGGCAATTGAAAGGACGATAACCCGACGGAGGTAATGACCCTCCAGTCCAATCGTCAAAACAATTGGGATTGTTGATGGTACCGCAATATGGACCCGAGAAGTAAAAAGAAGAATAGTAATAACACCAAGGATCGTTAGGTACACATTCAGCAGTTGAAAGGAAATCAATTTCAAAATCAGAATGTTCGGGGGGTGTTTGAATCTGTACGTCTTCAAAGCGGAAAGAACAATTGCAGGGGGCTATTTCTCTCCCGTCACTTCTGTCCTGAATGGCGGAAGAATTGGCAAGTTTTCGTTCCAGATTTGCCTTAAAGGCATCCCATTGTGCTTGGGCATCTTCTCTGGCTTTTTGCATGAATTGTTCAGCTTTTTGCCCGACGGCAACGGGCAATGGTGGGCGCTCTTTATCAGCGCAGGAACTACACAGTAGAAAGGCTAAAAAGGCGAAAGGCGAAAGGCGAAAATGGTTTTCATAATGAATCGGTATTTAGTGAAAAAATAATAGGCCAATTTAAGGGAAACCGCTTTAAAAACAAGCAACTCGTTCCACTTTTTTGTTGATTTTTGTATCCCCTCAAAAAATGCTGGTATTTCGAGCGGCAGGGTTCAAAACCCTGCCGCTCAAGAAGACTGCCTAATTTTGGGAAACGCCCATTAATTTATGAGGGGATACGATTTTTTTTTTGAAAAGCTTATCCCGACAAAAGTACATGGCGCAGACAACTCCCGAACCATTATACTGTCGAGCGTTAGGTTTTGTCCATCCCGGGTATTTGGCGCTGGCTTCGCTGGCTTAGGGGTTTGGGGGCGAAGCCCCCAATATCCCCTCCCCCCGGCACCGCCGGAGGCGGCG
>SCUG01000425.1 GCA_004297645.1 Saprospiraceae bacterium
GGGATGGAGGCCTGTAAGAAGCGCTGTGGCCATCACTTGCGGCCGAGCCACCAAGCTACTACCCCACCGATAATGGCAGAAACCACTGCACTCACAACCACATCTGCCAATGCGGCTGTCAGATCCATCATGTTGGCCGTGGCATAGCCATTCAAGTTGTAAGTTAGGGCTATCAATGCCCCGATGACAGCACCGGCTTTGGCACCGGTGACAAAGGTGCTGATGCTGGCCCACCGGCCATAAATGACGGCATACAGGAGGCCCCATGCCAGATTGCCTACTATCAAAGCCCACCACACCATTTCTTCATCTGCTTTTGCAACTCCTTCGACCATGTGCGAATCATAAAAGCCCTTAAGGGCTAAACCATAAACCAAAAAGCCTAAGATGAAGGCTGTGACGCCGCCAAGGAGGCCGGCTACGAGAATTTTGTTGTTGCTCATCGTTTTGTTGTTTTAGTGAAAAAGAAATTTTGACGTGGCGAATGTAATGAATTGCCAACTTTTTTCACAGGATTTTTTTTGTTTCCGAACAATCAGGGAATCCGCCCCGGATATCAACGAAGATAATTTTCGGAAGCGAGACAAAAGCAAGGAACAACAGGCCGCTATTCCCCCGCACTCATCGCCGATGCGAGATCTTTCATTGTCGTGAGCAGCCGGCCGAGGGTGCGGTCCTGAATGTGGTCCCACCAGCCCAGATGCAGCTCAGCTACCTGCTGGTCAGGGCCTCGGTAGTAGGGGTCGTAGAGAAAGGATTTGCCTTTTTTCGCCCGGATGACGATGCCCGTCAGGGTGCCATCGGGTGTGGCTTCGAGTTGAATGGAAGCGGTGTCTATGTCTTCAAAATGCAGGTAGTATTTGCCGCCGCTGAAGAGTGTGTCTGTTTGGGAATCGTACAGCTTTTCGGGGATTTCCCAGACGGTGGGTGCGTCTTTGCTGGTGTCGAAGGAGTAAGATTTTTTCACTTCCCTGCCGTTTTTATTCTCCGGGTAGGTTAGGGGCAGTTGCATCTTGATGATGTCGCGCAGGTTCCATTTCAGCGTGGCGATATCTGCGGGAGACTGTGTGTTGGTCACCGGTGACTGGCCGCTCTGCGCCTGGCAGGTGGTCACCAAAAAAACGATGGAAAGGAAGAGGTAGATTTTCATGTGAATAGCTGTTTTTTTTTCGCCGGTCAAAGGTAATGGAAATTGTGCCGGGTATATGTGTTTAGGAGGGTTAGTCGCAAGCACCTAAAATGCTTGGCGTCTTTGCCTCTTTTTCGCCACACAACTTCCTAAACCACCTGAACAATTACGTGCCGGAAATTATTCCTTTTGACAAATCCGGTGGCCGGTCTTTCATTTTCTGGAGCAATCCCTATTTTTAGCCCCACAAAAATAAACGAGCCATGAAAAGAAATCTCCTGACCCTTCTTTCCCTTCTTTTTTTCATTAACCTTCAGGCCCAGGAAAAAGCTCCCGACCGCCTCACCCCGGAAAAACTCTGGCAGTTTGGGCGCGTCAGCTTGTTCGACGTTTCGCCGGATGGCGCAATGGCCGTTTACGGCGTCAGTCATTACGACCTCGCTGCCAACAAGGGCAACAGCGACCTGTACGCCATATCCACCGATGGCAGCACCAACGGCCTGGCCATTCAACT
>SCUG01000426.1 GCA_004297645.1 Saprospiraceae bacterium
CCCACAATGCGACCTCGATGGCGACGGCGATTGTGACAGTCGTACCTTCCGCGATAGTTGGAACGATGCCAGCATGCCTGGCGTAACTAACGCCACAGATATTACCAACCCCGACGCCGACCTTGACTCCGACCCGTGGGATGGCTACATCACCTATCAGCAGGTCATTAAAGTCATTGATGCGGTGGAGCCGGTATTTACCATGGGCTGTAACATCCCCGATGTCTGCATTTCCGATAATACCTGTGCTGCATCTGTGAACCTTCCGACGCCTTTGGTGGACGATTGCAGCACCGTTGTCACCATCACGGCCAGCAGTGAATTTGGTGAAGGCTTCGGCCCGTTTTTGGGAGTTGCGCCCGGTATTTATACAGTTACTTATCACGCCAGCGACAACTGCAACAACCAGGCTTTTTGCTACAGCCATGTTACTGTGAAAGATTGCAAGAACCCTGTGGCCTATTGTAAAACGGGCCTGGTGACTACGCTGATGAATAGCACGCCGCCGATGATAGAGGTTTGGGCTTCGGACCTGAACGAGGCGAGTTTTGACAATTGCGAAGGTGACCTCCAGTTTTCCTTTTCCCCGGATGTAAATGACAAGAGCTTCGTGTTTACCTGCGATAATATTGGAGGAGTGCTCGTCAATCTTTGGGTAACTGATGCGGCGGGTAATCAGGACTATTGCCAGACCTTGATTGGCATTGAAGACAATATGTCGGTTTGCAGTGCCATCAACCCTTTGATTGCGATGGGTGGGGCCGTTACCAACGAAGAGGATGAATCGGTGCAAGATGTTGAAATGCACCTCAGCGGCACCAATTCCTCCGTGGTGATGACCGGAGCTGATGGCACCTACCAGTTCACCGATGTGCCGTTGGGCGGTGATTATACCGTGCTTCCCATCAAAAACATAGAGCCATTGAATGGCGTCAGCACATTCGACTTAGTGCTGATTACGAAGCATATTCTGGGAGTACAGTTGCTGGACTCTCCTTTTAAAATCATTGCAGCGGATGTTAATAAGTCCAACTCGGTGACAACGTTTGACCTCGTGGAGTTGAGGAAACTCATTTTGTTCATTAACACGGAGTTTCCAAACAACACCTCGTGGCGGTTTGTGGAAAAGGATTTTGTGTTCCCCAATCCGTCGAACCCGTTCGAGTCCATTTTCCCGGAATTGCTCAACTTTAACAACTTAACTACATCTGTACCCAACGCCAACTTCACCGCCATAAAAGTAGGCGACGTGAATGGCTCGGCCATCCCCAACCAACTAATTGGAGGAGGAGACCGCACAACGCACGGCACCTTCGCCTTTCATTTGGACGACCTCTATTTGGAAAAAGGAGTGCCGGTTACGGTTGATTTTGTGGCACCGGCTGACGATATAGAAGGATTCCAATTCACATTGGAATTTGACGAAAAGGCCCTTGAATTTACAAACCTTTTTTCCAGCACACTTACGCAAAGCAATTTTGGACTTACGATGCTGGACAACGGTATTGTCACGGCAAGTTGGAACAAAACGATTTCAGCGGCACCAGTTCCAGAAATGAGCTATTTTACCATCACCTTCATGCCACATGAGAACGTGCGGCTCCGCGATGTTTTGCACTTGAATTCCAAGTTCACAATAGCGGAAGCCTATACTGATGACCTTCAACTCCAAAATGTAGCACTCTCTTTTGGTAACCATGTTTATCCCGCAGAATATGGCCTGTTCCAAAATACACCGAACCCATTTGGCAGATTTACCGAGATTGGATTTAACCTGCCGGAAGCAGCGGATGCTTCGTTGGCCATCCTGGATATTTCCGGCAGGGTGGTGAAATTCATCCGCGGCGAATATGCGGAAGGTTACACTGAGGTTACCATCAGCCGGGAAGAACTACCGGCAGTTCAGGGAGTATATTTTTACCGCCTTGAAACGAAAAATTTCACGGCTACGAGAAAAATGATTCTGTTGGATTATTGAAAAATTTTCACCCCTGGTTTTTCCCAGGGATTCATGAAATAATCAGGGCGGTAACTTTTGGAAAAGTTACCGCCCTTTTTGATAGCAATGGGGTGGAGAATAGGGGCTTGCGAATCACTTGGTCCGGCCGGGCAAAACAAAAGGGCGAAGGTCTTGTGAACACTCCGCCCTTTTTGAAAAAGGTAATGGATTGCTATTATTTTAGTTTGAAATCATAGCGAATCGTTCCACACTGTTTATCAAGGCCGCCTTTCAAAAACTTCCAGGCTTTTGCATTTTGAATGGCCAATTGCTTTAGCCGGCTATTATTTGTTGTAGAGCCTTTTTGTGTGTATTCTGCGCTAATGACATTTCCGTCGGCGTCCACGCAAACATCGAGAAAGACGGTGCCCTGCTCCTGGCTATTGTCCTTGATGGATGGCCCTTGTTTCCAAATTCCCCGGCCACCGAGGCCACCACCTACAACTCCCGATCCTGTACTGATTCCTTCCAATACATTCGAGTTGGGGTCGCCGTTCGGGTCGCCCTGATTGCCTGGCTTTCCGGTATTTCCTTTGCCTTTGCCGCTGCCGCTGAGGCCGCCTGCGATTTTATCTTTTAGAGCCTGGGCTTCGGCTGCTTTGCGTTGCCTTTCTGCTTCTGCCTTTTGTTTGGCTTCGGTTTCTGTAGCTACTCTTTGGCGCTCAGCCTCAGCTTCGCGTTTAGCCTCAAGCTCCTGTTGCCGCCGTGCTTCTTCTTTTTGCTTTTTCAACGCGGCAGCTTCCGGGTCTTCAGTTTTTACGACCTCTTTTTTTGGAGCGGGCGTAGGTTTCACTGTTGCTTTGGTTGGCGAAGGAGGCGGAGGAGTTTCTTCCACCGGCACTTCTTCAGGCGCTTCGGATGGAGCCACCTCGCTTTGTGGGGCATTTTCATCGCCCTGGCCCACATCCGGGATGCCGAGATTTACCAGAATGCCTCCTGGTTCCGGTGGCGGGCTTTGGTATGAAAAGCCATAAAGCGCGGCCAGAATGATCAAGGCTGTATGGAATACTACGCTGAAAATAAAGCCTTTGCGCCTATTCTGCTCTTCGGTTCTACTGATGTCTTCCATGATGATAAGGTTTTTAGTCCGTGTATGAAGAACGCTGGATGTCATTATAATGGTTGAATTGTCGCTGAAATTTTTAAATAATAAACATCCGGGGCGAGGCAGTTTAGAAGTGCGAAGTTATTTTTCTTGTGTTAGAATGGCGTTTATTTCATAGCGCATGGCGATGTCCATGACAAAGGCTACGTATTTGACAGCAGTACCTGATTCGGGCGAGATGGTGATGTCCATCTTATTGGGCGACCCACCAGCTTTTTTACCAAGACTTTGCTCTAAATTGAATGGAGAAATCCGTTTGCCATTCAGGTAATAATTGCCGCTCTTACTGATGGTCACATCATCTGTTTTTGAATCAATCTGAGCCTGCGATCGGCTGGTGCCGGGAAGTTTCAGGTTCAAAGAATTCGGGGCTACGACCGCCGAATTCAGTACAAAAAAAATGAGCAACAGAAAAATCATGTCTGTCAATGAGGCCATGCTAAACTCGGCCTTTACATTACTTCTTTTCTTTAAACCCATGCTATTTCGTTATTGATGAATACAAATGAAGGTGCGGTTAGGACTGCTTTGGCTGCGTAGCCAAAATGGCCTTGACCTTGAGCTTTCCCGCTATTTCAATTACGTCCACGACGCGATCAAAAGCCTGGTCTTTTTGTGCAGCAATGGTCAACGTGATTTCGCCAGGATTCTTTACTCCCACTACCTGCTGCCGGAGAGCAGCTTCGAGTTTACCTATGCTCATTGCCTGCCCGCCGAGTTTGTACATTCCGTCTTCTCCTACCTCCACCACTACGGTGACCGGGGCCAGGGTTTTTGAATCCGATTCCGGCAATTCGAACGGTGTGATTCGCACCAACTTGGAGGTCAGTACAAAGAAAATGAGTAGCAGGAAAATGACATCCGTGAGCGATGCCATGCTGAATTCCGCACTGATTCTATTTCTTCTTTTTAAAGCCATTGAAACATGATTAGGCAGAAGGTTCTTGTAGCAGGTCCATGAATTCCATGGTATGTCGCTCCATTTTGTAAACTACCTTGTCCACAAGTACCACCAAAAGGTTGTAGGCGATAAAGGCGAAAATGCCAACAATGAGGCCGACGGCGGTCGTAATTAGAGCCTGGTAAATACCGCCTGCAAGCAATTGGGGTGTCACATTTTGCTCCTTAGCCATGTTGAAAAACGCCACCATCATCCCGGTCACAGTGCCGAGGAATCCAACCATCGGGGCTGCGCCAGCAATACTAGCTATGGTGGCAAGGTTTTTTTCCAGCTTGAAAACTTCGAGGTTGCCGACATTCTCGATGGCAGCGTCTATGTCGCGCAAAGGCTTGCCAATGCGGGCGAGTCCTTTTTCAACCATGCGGGCCACCGGGGTGTCGGCATTTTGGCATAAAGTGCGTGCAGCCTGAATGTTGCCGGCATTTACATTTGCGCGAATGTTGTTCATGAAATTTTCATCTACATGCCCCGCTTTCTTGATGGTCATGTAACGCTCGAGGAAGATGTAAAGGGCTACGATGGACATAACTATTAAAACCAGGACGTTGATCACCCCTGCGGGACCACCCGAAAAAAGGAGGTCAAGAACCGACTGGGTTTCTGTGGTTCTTTCAATGTCAGTAGCTTGCAAAAACAAAAGGTTCTGAAACATAAAGTCAGTTTTTTATTTTTCCGGATTGTGCGCTTATCCCCGTTTTCTCCAATATTCTAAAAGCTGAAAACGGGGAAGCGTGGTTAACAACGGCGCATCTATTCGGTGTAGTGTTAAAATCGGTGCGAAAGTTAGCGTTTTTTGCTAAGTAACGTGCGAAAATAAGATGTGTGTTTTTTCGGCGGCGAAGCCGCCGAAAAAACACACCCTTGTTCTTTTTGAGGCCGCCGGAGGCGGCCTCAAAAAGAACATCTTATT
>SCUG01000427.1 GCA_004297645.1 Saprospiraceae bacterium
GCTGGCCTTTTTACAGCGGTGGCCAATGTCACTTACCTCGTCGCTTTTCTGAAAAGCAATTTGAAATTTGCAGGGTCAGTCGTCTCCCATACGGGATTCGGACTTATGATTGTGGGCATCATTGGGTCTGGGCTGAATAAACAACACATTTCCTCCAACCCCATGGTACAGCGTAACCTCCTATCGGAAGATATGCTTCAAAACAATGTGCTACTGTTTAAGAATACGCCCATGTACATGAGCGGGTATCGCGTAACTTACGAAAGAGATACCTTAGAGGGCAACCTGCGCAAGTTCTTAGTACGGTACGAAAAACTGGATGGAGACGGCAAAGTCATCGAAGATTTTCACGTGGAGCCTACGGCAACCTACGACAACAAAGTCACCGAAGTCAAGGCTTTCAACCCTTCCACGAAGCGGTACTTTGGGAAAGATATTTTCACGCATGTTTCCACACTGCCTATGAGCGAAGCGAATTTCAAGGTCGCACAGGAAGAGGAGGATAGCATGGAATTCCAGACCTTTTTGTTGAGTGAAGCTACTCCAACGGTCATACTCGATACCGTGGACAACAAGCTGGGTGGGTCTCAAGTCTTCGCTACGAAAGCCCGGATTGTGGAAATAGACCGGGAGCCAACCCACCCGGATTATCATCCCCAAAAGGGCGACATCAGGTTTGGGGTAAAAGTGGCTTTTGAAAATGAGGATACCGTTTATTACGCGAAACCTGTTATCGTGTTGCGGAAGGATTTGCTCTACACCTACCCGGTGCAACTCAACGACCTTTCGTTCAAAGTGCGCATCACAGATAAAACCATAAATAAAATTTTTGTTCCGGAGGAAAACCTGGGTTACAAAGAATTCAAGTTTAAAAAGTTCGACAAGGTAAGCCTCAACGGAAATGAGATCACTTTCACCGGGTTCAACCGAACCCCGGAGCATCCGGATTACGAAGCCAAAGAGGGAGACGTGGCAGTAAATGCCAAGCTGGAAGTGAAAAGCATCGCAACGGGAAAGACCTACGAAGTGCAGCCACTTTATTTGATTAGAGGTACTACCACCACCAATTACAAGGACGAAATCGAAGACCTGGGCCTACACTTTCGATTCGTTGGCATTGACCCTGAAAAAGAACAAATCTCCGTGCTGATTGCCCAATATTTACCCGAATGGAATAATGTGCCTGTCCAGATTGCTAAAAAATCTTTCCGCACCGACTACATTGTCATCGAGGCAATAGTATTCCCCGGCATCAATCTGTTTTGGCTGGGCGCGACCATGATGATGGTGGGTCTTGCTTTAGCCATGTTCCGCCGGAGAAAGGAAAAAGACCGGGCGGCATCTTAGATAAAACCAGTCAACATTTATGCCTTTAAAAGTAGTTCTCGTAGGTGCCGGCAACACCGGATATCACTTGGGAAAACACCTGAGTGAACACGCAGAACTGTTGCAAGTATTCAGCCGCACTGAAGAAAAAGCACAGCGGCTTTCCCTCCTGACGGGCGTGCCATACACCACATCTCTTGACGAACTGAACCCTAATGCCGGTATTTACCTGCTCGCCATTCACGACGACGGCATTGCCAGCGTAGCTGGCCAACTTTGCGAAATGGGGTTTTCTGGCAAACTGGTTTGCCATACATCAGGCGCCACGCCGGTTTCGATTTTTGAACCTTCGGGATTAAAGCGGTACGGGGTGTTTTACCCGCTGCAAACTTTCTCTGTTGGGCGGCAGCCGGATTTTGAGCAGATACCCTTCATTGTCGAGGCAAACAACCCGGAAGATTCTACCATTCTCGATGAATTGGCCCGGGTTTTTACTAAGAAAATCTACCATCTGAGCGACGAAAAAAGGGCAGCTCTACATTTGGCCGCCGTCTTCGTCAACAATTTTACCAATCACCTCTTCGGAGCTGGCAAAAAAATCCTGGATGCAGAGTCCCTGCCATTTGAGCTTTTGCTTCCGCTCATTAATGAAACTGCGGCTAAGTTGCAACTCGCCGGCCCCGCCATCATGCAAACCGGCCCGGCAAAACGTGGAGATTTGAAAACCATCGCCCGCCATCTCGCCTATTTGAAAAAATACCCTGAATTGCAGGAATTGTACAACACCCTCACAAAAAGCATTCAGCAAGGATTATGAGAATCATCGGAACCATTGAACACCCCGCGTTAAAGATTACAGCGTTTAAAACGGAGGACCGGCTTTCTGTGAAATTCGAATTTGGGTTGATGGAACAGGTCTTCAAATTTCGGGAGAGGGAGGGCCTCCGGGATTTTGACGATGTGAGCAGAATGGTGGATAAGCCGATGCTGGACGCGGTGGCGGAAATTTTCAAAACAATGCTTCATGCACGAGAGCAGGCGTGCTTGCGCCTAATTCCTCCAGAAGAAGCGAATGAATTCGAGGTGATTATTTAGGAGCAACCACTTCACTGAGTTTTTGGCGGATAAAACCTTTCAACACCTCGAGGCCCATATAGAAATCCTGGTTGTTGTTTACCACGAGGTCGGCTTCATCTTTATAAGGCTGGATGTACCGTTCGAAGGTCGGCAGGACGTGTTTTTCGTACCGGTAGAGGACGTCCTCTACCGGGTAGTTGCGTTCCACCTGATCTCTTTTTATGCGGCGAATGACTTTGAGGTTTTCTTTGGCATGAAGGAATACTTTGAGGTCGAGCAGTTTTTTTATTTTCTTAAAATGGAATACAAAAATGCCCTCCACGAGCACGATGGGTGCAGGTTTAAAGGTGAGCATTTTAGGGATTATATCCTCATTGTTAAAAGTGTATTCCTGCCTCATCACCGTTTTGCCATCCATCAAATTCCTCACTTCCGCAATAAAGGCTTTCTTATCAATGGAGCGGGGCAGGTCAAAATTCTTAACCCCTTTTTCATCGGTCTCTTGTTCCTCGCGAGGCCGGTAAAAATCATCCTGGGAAATAATGCACAACTCCTCCTCGGGAAAAGCCTTTCTCAGCTTTCGAATGAAGCTGGTTTTGCCTGAACCGCTACCCCCTGTGATACCTATTAAATACGGTTTGGACATGATGGTGGTTTTTGTCAGTCTGGATTGCCGGCAAAGTTATCAATTGCAGCCATTACCTTTGCATCATGCAAAAATTCCTGCCAATAGTATTTCAGTTTTACGTTTCATTCCTGAATGCCCAAATCCCTCCGGCCTCTACAGTTAGCCAAACAATTGGAGGGGCCGGGGTAGCTTCGTCTGGCATCAACAGCCTATTCGAAAATCAGGCAGGACTGACGGGGCTTAAAGGCTTGGGCGTCATCGCCGCAGCCAGTCAGCCATTCACATTAAATGAGCTTAACTCCGCAGCGATGGGGTTGGCGATTCCATTTTCATTGGGCGTTTTCGGCTTGCGCCTTCACAGTTTTGGATTTCAAGAATTCCGGCAAAATGGGGCAGGCTTGTCCTATGCCCGGAATTTGGGTGAGCGGTTGTCACTTGGTGCACAATTCGATTATTGGAACCTCCGCATTCCGGAATATGGCTCCGATGGAGTCGTTTCTTTTGAAATAGGCATTCAGGCCGCACTCACGAAAAAACTTACACTTGGCACCCATATTATCAACCCGTTGAAAATTGCCTGGAGTGATGGCTCTGAACTGCCTGCTGTTTTTAAGCTGGGCGCAACCTGGCAACCTTCGGCCAAATCGGAGTTGCGGGCAGAGTTGGAAAAAGATGTGGATTATCCAATGCGCATAATGGGTGGGGTAGCGTACCATGTCGCCGGACCTGTCATTTTGCGACTGGGGGCAGGCACCAATCCTGCCACGCTAACCATGGGACTGGGCGTGATATTAGATTCCGGCACCGGCATCGAGGCCGGTATGGTATTCCATCAATCTTTAGGAGCAACGCCTGGATTTGGGGCGAGCTACGTCAGGCAGGGTGAGGGGGATTGAGTTCGGTCAATTTATCCTCCAGCCAGCTTTTGTTGAAGACTGTTTCTGCTCCCGCCGTTTCAACGGTTAATTTTTCAAAATCCCGTCGCCATTTCGCAGGTGCCACATAATCTTTCGACAGCTTCAGTTTGAAAGCCCTTCGGGTGAATTTCAACAGATTAAAATACCCCTTCTTTTGAAAATCAGACAATTTCCGATTGCGTTTAATGAACTGTTTGAACGCTTCGCACAAAGCGAACAAGGCCTCTTCCTCGTGCTGGTCGTAATAGGTTCTGAGCAGCATGGACTTCGCATCCAGGTTGTACCGCAAGTCAGTGTATTCGATTTTTAGCAACAAATCAAGCACTTGCGGGTACTGACGTTGGTGGTAATGCCACGCGGCCAGATTGTAACTATAAGCGTTTTCAGCAACGTCATCTTTCAGAAAAAAACGGTATTTCTCCAAAAAAGCACGCACCCACTCGAACTCCTCCAGCCTAAGCCCAACCGTTACAATGTTTTTGAAATGCCATTCAGGCAATTTACCATCGGCAAGCAGCAATTCTTTGGAAAGCTGTTTACGGTAAAGGCCGAACAACTCCTGCATAAAATCATGGTTCCCATGGTTAATTTGAGCAATGCAGAAATTTTGCAGGTGGTTATAAATAGATTGAACCTCCTGCTTCGACAACTGCTGCTCATTGGCCTCCACCACTTTGAGGGTTGGCTCATAATTTACAGCGTCGTTGGTTTTCAGCATGTGGTAAATATTTGCGTAAATGTGCACAGAGGGATACCTGGAATAGATGCCGGTATTTTGGCTGAAAGCCTGATGCGCTAAGCCTAACATAGGGTCCTCTGCAAATTCAGCCTTCATCATCCTGCTCCGCTGTATAAGTTCACATGCATCACGCAGTTTTTCCGATAGGTAATATGCATCGAGCCAGGCTTGCTTTTCCGACAAGTAATTAAGCTGGTGCCTTCCGAGCAGGGTAGCATGGGCATCAAGTTCCTCCAATTTCTTAAATCGCTTCTCGAAATGTGCACTTTCAAAAGGTTGTGAGTGGTTTGTTGTCTTTTGTGTGGCATCTTTTTTACTGGCAAGTTGCCCTGTTCCTCCATTATTTTTTTCCAAGGAATTTGAAAACAAATGAAAAGCATCACGTTGCCGGATGGCCCGCAAAAAGAGAGTGTTTTCATCAAACAAATGTTCAGATTTCGCTTGCTCTACGATTAGAAATTGGCGAAGCAGCCGGAAGGTGTAGGTGAAAACAACTGCGAGCCTGGCCTGGTCAGATCGGAAGAGC
>SCUG01000428.1 GCA_004297645.1 Saprospiraceae bacterium
CGACAATTACAGGAGTTCTATTAGCATTTGCAATTCCATTTGGTGACGGAGGAGAAAAATCACCTTCTTACCTCCTGCAACATTGGCTGCACAAACCTGTTGCGTTTTTCATTTTGCCTTTGTTCGCACTGGCTAACACTTGCATCACCATTGACAGCGGTTGGCAGACAGGTTTAACGCAGACAAACAGCATTGGAATTTTTGCAGGGCTTATAGTTGGTAAACCATTTGGGATTTTTCTTTTCAGTTTCATACCCGTTTCGCTTGGACTTTGTGCATTGCCCCAGGACTTAAAATGGAAACAAGTAATCGGTGTTGGACTTTTAGGTGGTATAGGTTTTACAATGTCAATCTTCATTACGCTACTTGCGTTTGACAATCCTGAACTAATCACACAATCAAAAATTGCAATCCTAATTGCTTCACTTATTGCAGGCACGCTTGGGTTTTTATGGCTTCGTATGACACTAACAGAACAAATTGAAACGACAGACAATGAATAAACTTTGCTGCGGACTTCAAGCGACACGACTTCGGACGGAAAGAAGAACAGCCGGTAACAAGGGGTTTGCGATAGGAGGGGGTTCGTGCTTCGCAGACAGTTTTGTGGTTAAAGGAAGTTCTCCCGATAGCTATCGGGACCGAATGAACATTTGTGGTGAAAAGCCCGCCCATCGCAAAGCTGCGAAACGTTGAAGCGCAATGCTCCGTGCGTACGCCGTGACAAATTAGTATCCCCTCAAAAAATGCTGGTATTTCGAGCGGCAGGGTTTTGAACCCTGCGTTTTCGTACCTGAAGCGCAGGGTTCAAAACCCTGCCGCTCGAAAAGACTGCGTAATTTTGGAAAACTCCCATTAATTTATGAGGGGATACACAAACTAAAATCTTAAAGCCCCGCAGGTGCCGGGATTCCACCCTGTACCTCCCTCACACCTTCACAAAAATCTTCCGCTTCCACAGCCACCAGGCCACGCTCAGGTTTATCAGCACTATCGTGATGGCGAAGGCTAAGGAGGCGTTGTAGGCCCCCAACCAGGAATGGAAGATATTTTCATACGCCCATTGATAGGCCGAAGTGCTGCCCACGGGGATGGAGTACAACACGATGGCCAGCACCTCGTGCAGGATGTAGATGAACAGCGGGTTCATGCCGAACCAGACGAAGGGTGCCGTCCAGCCTTTGTAGCCCTTCACATCCACTAACCACCAAATGGTGCCGAGGGTGAGCAGTGCCAGGCCGCAATGGTAAAGTACGTAGCTGCTCGTCCACAGTTTTTTATTGATGGGGAACACCTCGCCCCAGAGCAGGCCCACCAGAAGAAGCAGAAAACCAGCGGCAAATATCGCCGTCCATTTGGGCCACTGGTCCATGTTCTTCTTTATCCACTCGCCAGCGAGGATGCCGGCCAGACAAGTAGCGATGGAGGGGATGGTACTGAGCAAGCCTTCCGGGTCATAGTCTTTCGTATGTGCGTAAAGGTGATTTCCGAAAATCATCCGGTCGAGCCAGGCTCCGATATCCTGCCCCCGTTCCATGCTGACGAACCCCTGCCCTGGCGCCGGCACCAATGCCATGATGGCCCAATAACTGAGCAGGCAGCCCACGGCTATCCAGAATTGTTGACGGGCGTTGGTGTTCATAAAAATGACGGCGCTGATGCCATAGACGATGCCGATGCGGGTAAGCACGCCGGGGATGCGCCAGGTGGCGAGGTCGAACTCCGGGGCGCCGTTGAGGAAAATGCCAATGCCAACTATCCACAGCGTCCGGATGAGTATTTTCCGGTAAATCTGCGCCCGGTTGGCTCCGGCTAATTTTAGTTTCGACAAGGAAAAAATAATGGCAGATCGGAAGAGCGT
>SCUG01000429.1 GCA_004297645.1 Saprospiraceae bacterium
AAAAATTTTTAAAAGGCAAACTATGTGTCCTATGTGCCTATTGTGTTTAAGAAATTGGGGCATAAGTGTTTGATTTTTTTTTTGCGCAAAAAAGTTTGCTGAAAAAAACAAGCTTTTTTAAGTATGTAGTACAATAGGCACATAGAAAACATAGAATGGTTGAAAACCAACTTGTTAGAGCTATCCCGACCTATGGTACGGGACAGGTAGTGTCCTATGTGCCTATAGGTTTTAAAGTATCGAATAATTTGTGTTGGTTACTTAAGGACAGGGGACATAATTGTTTAGGAGGTTTAGGAGGTTTAGAAGGTTTAGAAGGTTTAGAAGGTTTAGGAGGTTTAGAAGGTTTAGGAGGTTTAGAAGGTTTAGAAGGTTTAGTCGCAAACGCCTCAAATGTTTGGTGTCTTTCGCCTCTTTTTCGCCACGGAACCTCCTAAACCTTCTAAACCTCCTAACCCGTTACTATAATTGTAAAAATACCCCGCTGAAGGGAGCAGAGGAATGGCGCATTTTCATTGATTTCAAATTTCATGGCATGAACACAGAAAGCCTCAAATCGCTGGTGGCAGACGGACAGACCGGAAAGGCACTCGAAACCCTGCTGGAATACAGCCGGGCCAAGGGGCTTCCCCATCTCGGCCAGTCTGTGCAACTCTTGCAGGCGCGGCATGCTAAGTACCAATCCAATGAGTCGCTGGGCCTGCTGGACTACCGCGATGCGCAGCTCACCCTCAACCAAATCAATGCGGCTGTGCTGGAACTGCTCGGCGGCGATTTGGAAAAAGACCTGCCCCCGCCCGTGACCGTCAATCGCAATGGGCGCAGGAACTGGCTGGCCATGCTGGGACTCGGCCTGGGCCTGATGGTGCTCATTTTCCTCGTCATCAAATGGTCCACAAAGAGCGATTCGTTTAGCCTCACCGTTTTCGTGCATGGCACGGCGGGGCCGCAAGAGCGCCTTTTGAAAAATGAAGGAAAGGTGGCCCTTCACATCGGGCAAGACTTGCGCGAGGCCACCATCAACGAAAAGGGGGAGGCCGATTTTAAAGAAATACCGCCAGAATTTGCAGGGCAAAACGCCCGTATCCTTATCGTTCATCCGCAGCCCTACCAGAGTACCCACCCCGATTCGCTGTACGAATTGCGGGCCGGCGCCGCCATCTACCTCGAAGTTGCTTTGCAAAATCTCGGAAAAATCTCCGGCACCGTGTTCGACTTCGACAGTGGTGACCTGTTGCAAGACGTGCGGGTCAGCATCCGCAACGCCGATGTTTACACCGACAGGCACGGCTGGTTCGAGTTGGAAATACCGGCAGGCATGCAGGCCAAATTTCAAAGAGTATCGTTCGAGAAGGCAGGGTATGTTTTTCAACAAATAGACAGCATTCCCGTGCATACCCAACAAGAATTGGAGGTGGCATTGACGAAGAAAAAAAAGTGAAGCATGAAAAACTCCCCAGTCCGAATTTTTCTGTTGCTGCTTGTGCCTCTGCTGAGCATGGCGCAGCAGGATGTGCGGCTGCCCGGCCGGGTGGTCGAGCAAAACAGCCGCTACCGCACCGGGCAGGTCAACTACCTCGAAGGCGCATTCATTTATGCTAAAAGCGCTACCCCCACCCGCAGCGACGCCAACGGAAGTTTCACCCTCGTCTTCGCCGGCAAACCGGCCGGCAACGCTGCCAATGTCTCCGTCAAAAAAACGGGCTATAAATTGGTCAATGAAAAAGAGCTGGAAAATGCCGCCATTCTGGGCAGGTTGTCACCGTTGAAGGTGGTGCTGTGCAACGAGGAGCGCCTGCGTGAAAACCAACTCGCCTATTATCAAATCGCCGGAGACATCGCCGCCAAAGAAAAAGCGCGGCGGCTGGCTATTTTGGAAAAAGATGCCCAGGCAAAGGCCACCGTCATCGCCGGGTTGGAAAAAGAGCTGAACCGCAAAATCCTCAGCGAGCAGGAAGCCGTGTCTGCGTTAGAAGAGCTGCAACTCATTCAACAATTGCAGGGCGAAAATGCCGCAGACCGCCTGCTACTCATCAACCTCGACGACGCCAGCGGCGCCTTCCGCCGGGCATACGAGGCGTTCATGGCGAAAGACCTGGCAGGGGCCATCGCCGCACTCGACAGCATAGACTCGAAGACCCGCCTGGAGCATCTCGACGCTGCCCTCGCCGAAGACCGCCAAGCCCTCGAAATACTCAACGACGCCATAGCCAATAAGGAAGAACAGAAGCGGCAGGAACTGGAGCAGGTGGTTTTTAAAGCCCGGCTGTACGGCATGCAATCCGATTTTGCGGCAGCGGAAAAAACTTACGCCCTGGCCTACCGGCACGACAGCACCAACGTGGAATTGCTGTGGGAACTCGCCGAATTCAACGCCAACCTCAACCGCTTCCCCTCCGCCATTTTCTTCGCAAAAAAAGCCCTCTCTTACCCCGGCAGCGACCGGCAACAGGCGGGACTTTGGAACATCGTTGGCGTGATGCTTCAGAAACAACAAAATTTCGCCGAAGGCGAAACGGCCCTGCTCAAAGCCTTAGACATCGCAAAACGGCTGGTGCTGGAAGACTCGCTTACCTATTTGCCGCAGGCTGCAAAAATTTCGGAAAACCTCGGCCACCACAATTACTACACCCGCCAGTTGCAAAAAGCAGGGAAGTATTACGAGCAGGCGCTAAACATCTGGCAGCGGCTATTGCCTTTGGAGCCGGAGGTGGCCTACCCGCAGGCCGCTTCTACGCTGAACCACCTGGGGCTGGTTTACCGCGACATGGGGCAGGCACCGCAGGCCGACACGCTGTTCCGGCAATCACTCCATATTTTCAGAGAGTTGGACAAAACCTCGCCCGGCGCACACGAGGACGGCAAGGCGCTCACGCTGCAAAACCTCGGAGCGCTTTACATCGAATCTAACAACCGGAAAGCTGCACAGGAATGGCTGCAAGAAGCCCTCGCCATCCGGCGAAGTTTAGCAGAAAAAAACGCAG
>SCUG01000430.1 GCA_004297645.1 Saprospiraceae bacterium
CGGCCAACTATGCCAACAGCGTGCAATGGTATCGAGACACCTCACTGCTTTTCGCCGAAACAGCACCCTCAATTTTAGTAGACCAGGCAGGCAATTATTGGGTGGAATACACCAGCGATGAAGGCTGCAAGTCGGCCTCCGAAATGGCGGGCGTGACAATTACCGCACTGCCATTTCCGCCAGCTTTTCACAACGAGAATAATTTACTCGTGTTGAACGACACCGCTTTATTGCCAACAAATTATGCGCTGCAATGGTACCAGGACGGCAATCTCGTGGAGGGTGCTACCGGTATAAGTTTTTGCATGACCAACCCCGGCACCTCGCTTTATACGTTGGAAGTGAGTGACCTGGCTTCGGGCTGCCTCAACAGTTTTAGCCTTGGCGCTACATTTGACCCTGCTTACGACTGTACAGTTCCCACCGAAGAAATGGCGCAAATCGAAAACAGCTTCACGCTGTTGCCCAATCCAGCCAATGGGTGGCTCCAATTACAATTCGATTCTCCCACCAGGGCAGAAGTCGTTTTGATAAATGCCATGGGGCAAATCGTTTTTCTTGAAACAACAATGGGTGGAAAGATGGACAAGACCTGGGAGTTGAGTGAAGTGCCTGCGGGATTGTACGCAATAAGTGTCCGCACGGCAGGTGGCATTTTTACCAAAAAATTAGTGGTGCAACGATAGTCTTATTTCAACCTCCAAACAAGACGTGTAAAAGATTAGCGATAGCCACACCAATGAAATTGGCGATAGCCAGGCCAACGAGGCCTGTGGCGATGCCCGAAAATACAAGCGACCTGTTCTTAATGACGGCAGCGATTTGACCGATAAATGGGGGGCCATAAAATGCTGCCGTTGAGGTGATAATCATGGTATCTCGGTCGATGTTGAAGATGCGGCAGAAAACGACATTTAGGAAAGCTGCCGAAAGCAAAACGATGCTCGAAAATGCGAGCAACATGCCGCCACTGTGTATGATTACCCTGATGTCGGCCAACATTCCGATGGCTATGCAAAACATGAGCAGCAGGTACTCTCCGGTCTCGTAAGCACCGCTAAGGTTCCTGACCCTTGGAGAAAAGGAGGCAAGCACGCTGAAAGAAGAAATTAGTAGAATGATAAAGCCGGGTTTTCCCATTGTACCCATCAGTAGGATGGTAATCCCGGCTGCGGCGCCACCCAACAATAAGGTAAGCAGGAAAGCCTTTAAAATATCACGCCACCGGAATTTTATTTTAGGCAAAAACTCATCCGTGACGTTGTGCTTGTCGCCCTCGAAATCGGGTAAAAACCAGCCGAAGAACTGATGCGCCACGGTGGTTAAAAATATCAGGTAAGTGCCACCACATACTATTTCAGCCGCGTTGAGCGAGATGAATGTTTCCTCGCCTGCCTCCAAAGCGATGCCGATAGCATTCATGTTCGGCGTACCGCCGATGAAAACTCCCGCCAGCATGCCGGACAGCATCCATGTATGAGGGATAGAATCTTTGAAAAACCAGCCCACCACCGACGTACTGATGATAACGCTGGCTGACACAAGCCCGAATGCCAGCAGCGTTTTTTTTGCCAGTTTCAACCAGGACAACAAATCCGTGGAATACAACAGCAGGGGTATCGCCAGAATAATACTTATTTCGCTCACTTTTGTAGAAATGCTGTTGCTGAGGGGAAAATTTGTAAGGTTGCAAAGGCCAATTCCTGCGAGATAACTCAACACAACGGGGCTAAGCCAATTCTCCGTGCCCAAGCGTTTGGTCAGTAGCGTCAGGAGGTAGGGCAAAAAAACGATGAGGATTAATTGAAAAATAGGAAAAACCATTAGCCGCTGCTTTGTAACAAGACTCCCTAGGTTTTCCAAACTTGGAAAGTCTCAATCTCGACGGGTAAATGTAGTAGTTTCTTTTGCAATCTGCTGCCGAAAGGCAAACTTTGCAGGCTGGTCTTTTGGTGAAAGTCAAATCACCGCATGTTATAAAATCGACTCCATGCAAAAAGCCTGTACACTTTTAATCACCGGTGTCGTTTTGTTCTGTTCGTGCAGCCACGACGCCAATTTAAAGCAGGATGAAAACGAACAAGAATGCTCCGATTCACTATCCATGCTACCCGGCACTACAGCCCAATTCGAAGGTTTTTTGAAATCCTATCACGGTTTTTTGGAAAATGGGAAAGAGATAGAAATGGTTCTTGTCAACTGGGGCGACGGATTCCTCAGTGGCAGTTATTGGTACTTCAAGTATGGCAAACCAATCGAATTGAGCGGCGAAATGCTGGACTCTACCATTTTCGAACTTATCGAAAGCCACGACTTCAAGGACACCGGCACCTTTCGGGGCAAATTCACAAGCCCATCTTCTATCAGCGGCACCTGGTCGAACCCCGCTAAAACCCTGCAGTACAGTTTCGACCTTGCCGAAGTACTACCCCTGGCAGACGAGGAACATTGGAACGGCAACTGGCACCTGAACGAAATTTGGGACAATGGCACCCTGATGATTGGGAATGTCACGCGAGATTCATTCGACTTTGCACTAAACGTACTGCGAAGCGGCCACACTGGTACCATTCAGGGCAAGGCTCATGTAAAGGGCAAGCACGCTGCCTTTTTGCAAAAGGATTACGAAGACGAAGCCTGCTCGCTTAAATTTGAGCATCACGGCGAGTTCATCGAGCTAATACAGGAGAGTTCGAATTTCGCTTGCGGCTTTGGGGCAAGGGCCTTTGTGGGCGGCAAATACGAAAACAAATGGGTGCAGAAAAAAGCACAGCTCAGCATTGGCAAAGACGGAATTTTCCCCGACACAACTTTGCAACAAGCCTTCATTCAAATGGTAGGTGAGAACTATTACCAAGTTTTTGCCTTCAACATGGAAATGACTGAAGTTTCAAAAGTGGCTGGCGAAAAACCGGCCAATGTCACCGTGGTGACGGGATATGTCGCTGGGCTGCCCGGCACCAATGAGGCGCTCATCGCCTACGACACGAAAGGCAGAATTTGGGCTGCCACCCTCTCCAACGGCAAAACAATAACTGAAACTGTGATAATGTATTTCACCAATGACCATTCGCACGCTGAGCACATGCCGGAATTCGTGGAGAGCTGGCGTGAAGGATTCAAAGACTATCCCGTCATTTATGCGAGCCATTAACCAACTGATTTGTGCCTGGTTGTGGAAAATACTGTAACTGAATAATCTTACGTTATAGGATTTGGCTAAACTGGCCGGGTTTTTCTAATTAAAATTATGACTTTCAAGGAAATACTCCACCTCTCCAACTTCCTTGACTATTGCCAAAATAAAAATTGCACATCATGAAATTATGTAAAAGACCACTCATCGCCCTGGTCATTCTATTAGGATACACTGCCGTCTTTTCGCAGCCGGCACTCAAGCGGGCCAACAAAGATTACGAGATTTCAGCTTTTCAGGATGCCGTCACATCTTATGCGGAGTTTTTGAAAACCGACCCCAAGAATGTGGAAGCTAACAGCAAAATTGCCGATTGCTACCGCCTGATGAATAAGCTGGAAGAGGCACTGCCTTACTACGAGGCAGCCATTGCCCAGCAAGGCATCGAAGATATTTACGTCTTCCAATATGGCTTGACGTTACAGGGTCTTGGCCGGTACGATCCGGCCAAGGCCGTTTTTGAAAAATTGGCCACAGAATCTAGCGCTTTCAGGAGCAGAGCCAAACAATTCTCAGAAGCTTGCGACTATGCCCTGAAAACTGATGAACCCCCACAATATAAAGTTACCGGTGAGTTCATCAATACACCGTTTGCCGATTTCGGCGTCTCGCTTTTCAAAGGCGGCCACATCGTGTACTCCTCCGGGCGAACTGACATTCAGAGCCGGGACAGCCGCAACTCCCCCAGCCAAACTACTGGGAAAAACCGCCTGTTTATTACCAAAAGGGATAAAAACGGATTTCTCGAAACCCCGCTCACGTTACACAGCGGCTTTGGTGAAAGTGCCAATGAAGGTCCAATAGCATACTCGCCTGACGGAAACTGGGTGGCTATCACCAAAAACAATTTCCAGGATGGAATCCGCCAGATACCATCGAGTGGGCATGAACTTACCCTATACCTGGCTCAAACCGATGAAAATGGCGACTGGAAAAATGCCGTCCCATTCCCACACAATGGCGTGGGCTATTCTACCGGCTACCCAGCTTTCTCACAAGACGG